>JAHFBR010000002.1 GCA_023249955.1 bacterium | reverse complement strand
ATTAATGTTCCTGTGTAATTTTGTTTCATATGTTTTTGTTCTGCTCGTATGGTTCGAGACACTCGGCCGATGGGCCTCGCTCCTCACCACGAGCGGGTTAGGGTTGCTTCATCCGTTCGTGGTGAGGAGCCCGTTAGGGCGTCTCGAACCATACGAACATTTAACCTACAAACACGCCACGCGTTCCGCACTTTTATTTACCGGCACAAAATTCATGCTCTTGACGCATTCAATAACATAATCCACTTCGCCATCCTCAAGTTCTGGCCACATTGGCAGCGCCAAGATGTTGTTCACCGCGCGGTCCGAGATTGGGCATGCAGTGGTAAGCTCAGCGTGTGGGCTCAAAAAACTAATTTCGGGCAGCGATTTTGGATAAAAAATGCGCGTTTGAATGCCACTGTTTGCCAAATGTTGCTCAAGTTGCCCGCGATAACTGTTACCAGCAGCGTCTTCAACCAAGATGCAGTACTGGTGATACACGTGGGTGCCGACCAGCGTGCGTGGTACTTTGACAAATGGCAGCTGTGAAAGCGCCTGATTGTAGCGATCGGCTATTGCACGACGACTTTCATTAAATCCATCAAGGTGTGGTAATTTTTCTGCCAAGATAGCCGCTTGAAATGCATCCATTCTGCTGTTGATGCCCAGGCTGATATAATCGTACCCCGTTTTTCTGCCGTGATTGCGCAGTTGCAACAAACGCTCAGCAAGCACCGGATCATTCGTGACGCAGCAACCAGCATCGCCAAATGCGCCCAGATTTTTGGTTGGATAAAATGAGAACGTGCCGATGGTACCCAGCGTACCGGCTTTTTTGCCGTTATACTCAGCGCCCAGCGCCTGCGCACAGTCCTCAACAATCCACAAATTCCACTTTTTGACGATGACCGATAGTTTATCGTAATCAGCGCACTGACCAAACAAATCAACCGGCAACAGGCCGACGATGGGCATCTTGGTTGCGCGGTGAACAGCGTTGCCATCAATCATCTCAGCGTTCTGTTGCAGCCATTGCTCCAGCAACACCGGATTGATATTAAAAGTTTCCGGTTCGATATCGATAAACACCGGCAGTCCGCCGTGCGAAGCAATTTCACTCGATGATGCGATGAATGAAAACGGTGTGGTCAAAATAATTTTATCTTGCTGTCCCATGCGCGATGGTGCTGGCTGAGGAACGTTGGAAGGTGTTTGCAGCGCGTGCAGCGCCATCCACAAAGCATCGGTGCCCGAGTTGCACGAAATAACGTACTTCACATTCAGATACGCTGCCAATTGTTTTTCAAAAGCCTCAATAAAACCTCCCCCAATGAACTGTTGGGTATCAAGAACTTTTTCCAAACGAGCAAGAAGCTGTGGGCGAAGATTTTTTACTTGTCGTGCGAGAGAAAACGCAGGGACCGATTGCTTGTTCATGAGCGACCTTTAAATTTTATAAAACTCTTTACTTTTTTTGTTGCAGTATCGTATATACAGATTCTGTACGGAAAAATTGTAACATCTTGTTGTCTTGTTGTCGAATTGGATGCCTTGACATTTGACATACACGCGGTAAGGTAATCTATTGGAGAAGTTCAAAATGACTGAGCCAGAGGTGCGCCCAGCGCAGTTCTGCAATCATCAAGCGGCGCGTCAAACATGCGGCTCGGCACTGAGTGTTCATATGAGTTTCATCAGAAAGGAGGGCGCGTCGAAACATATGCTACTCTACGATATTGAAAAAAAATTGTGAGTTGTGGTGTGAGGAAGTATTCCAAAAAAAAGGAGAAGGTCCTATGAAGCAAAACCTCAGACGCATACTTTTGTGTGCAGCGCTGGCAGGTTTGCCATTCATACAGATGAAAGCGTATGATTGGTTTCCTGTCGGTGATGCTGTTGATGCAAATGGATTTGCAACAACAGGTGGTCTTTATTCTGGCGGTGATTATATTGGTGTCGATGCACCAAATACAGGGCTCCATAACAAGGCCCCTATCGATGCTACCGTCGATCCGGTACTCAATGTTTATGGTACGTTATATAATCCTGATCTTAACACTTCGGTTGGGAACCCTTGTTCATTAAAAATCAACGGCAACGTTGTGCTTGATGCAACAAACGCTAGTATGACCATTAACATTAACGAAGATGTGGTTTTTGAGCCATATCTTGAACAACCAACAGGCGGTCCTAATGATGCCCCTTGTTCACAGATTTATTTCCACACCAGCTGTGGTAACACTATCACCATCAATGTGGACAATAATCTTACCTTCCAGGGTAAAACCACCGACACCAGCAATAAAGATCTAGTTCTTACTTTTGCAGGTCGCGGTACGGTTATCTTTAATATGGCCAACGGTACAACGGTCAAATTTGATGGCCAGATTGATAGTACCGGAGCCCAAGTTTTGCTTGACCCAGAAACACTTGAATACAGCAATTGCCCATCACCAAGCGCAAACGCAGGCGGTGTAAAAGCATTTGTGTTGATGGATCAAACAAACGATGACGTTCGCAATGGCAGAAACAAAGTGCTTTTCCAACGTCAACAACCTAACTATAACGAAAGCCAACGTGTTTTGATTGAAGTTGGACCAAACTCGGTCTTCACGTATCTTTCAACAAACTTGACCGGCTTACCAGCCGAAGAGTTTGGTGATGGTTATGGAGCCGTTGCGTTTGACCCATCAAACAACGGTACCGGCCGCATGATTCTTGCCATTCGTGGTGCCTACTTGGTTGATACAGCCGAGTTCCTGCCAGGCGAGACTGAAGTCCCAGTACCAAACCCATTCTTTAACAAGCCTATTGAAAAGTATCCATTCAACGACGGTGCCGTTGTTGTGTGCGGTCACTATGTTTCAAACTTTGATCCTTCAACCATCAGTGGTTGCGTGTTGCCTAACGAGGGCGAAGGGTTTGAGCCTGGTTACGACTTCTCAACACCAGCTGGTATCCGCGCAATCATGCGTGTTGTAGACAACCAACTCTTCAACCAACTTGGTGAACCATACGATCCAAGCATTTCACAACGCCGCGGCCTCTTGGTTGTTAACGATGTTGTCAACCATGGCAAGCTTGCATCCGATCCATACTGGGATCTGTATGCACCACAAGGCGCTGGCTTCTTTGGCGTTGAGTGGGCAAACTCCAATCCTGCAAACGCATTGTTCAACACACGTCGTGGCTACGTGCTTGGTGTAAACGGTCAGCTTGATATTTATCACAACACCTTTATGGATCACGCTTCTGGCGCCGCCAACATGTGCGATCCATTGGCAATTTGTGACTACGGCTTGCTAGAATTTAATGGCGACCCAGGCTTTATCAAGAGCCGCAACCCATCAGCATTTATTGTTGACGGCTTGGACGTTGCGCTCTTCCAAAACGGTAACCCATTCATCTTGGATGATAGTTATCAACCAGTTTCAAGTGCCTTTGATGCTGCAAATCCATACCTGCAAGCAAGACCATCGAATGCCGAGGTGTTGTTGCGCGGTAGTGGTACCCTGTATCTCAAACATGCTGGCACCAGCAAGTGTGGCTACTTCTCAAACCTAGCTGCTTTTGCAGAAGGTTCTGTTGATGATGCTCTCAACAACGTAAACCTTAACTGGACCAATGCGCTTTCGCTTGGCACAGCAACCTATGATGGATTCCAGCTTGCAGCAACCGAGCAGTCCAAGCAAAGTGGTGAAGGTGAGCACGTTCTTGATGTTGAAGGTCAGCTGAAAGTTCGCTCCGTAGCAAACAACACAGCATTCAGACCAGATCTCAATTGCAACAGCCCCGTTCAACGTAACTACACCAACCTGGTTCAAAATTCAGGTGTTGTAAATGCCACAAGCATTCTGCGTGACTATACCGGTCGCGAAGTGTTTAGCGGCGATGATGATTTGATTTCGCGCCCACTGCTTGCTGATGGCAGCTTGTATGCGCGTTACAATTCACCAACCATGTTCTTCAACAACTTTGCATCGTTCTGTGACAGCATTCTGCGTCACTCTGATGCAACCAAGTTTGTTGACGGCATTCCATTGAACTCAGAGCCTGGCATCACCGGTGGTGAGCGTCTGTGGTTTGGAACCGCATACTGGGGTGATGACGAAGCAAATCGCATCGCAGATCCAGATCGTTTCCGCTTCCCAGAAATCCAATTCTTCAACTCGATCTTTGAGTTGCAAGAGTCGCTCAACGCATCAGGCGTACGCTTTGTAGTCAAAGATCTTCCAGATGTTAATGCCAGAAATGGTGATAACACCTCGGTCATCAAGTTCTTTGATCATGGCGATCCATTGGATAGCAACCTGACCGGTTATGGCCGCATCTTTATGTGTGGTAGCTCGCTCAACCTGATGTGCGACGGCGGCAATAACTTCGTAACCGAAAGCTGCTTCTTTAACGTGTTTAAACACAATGCGCCACAACCTGGTGAGCATTCCTTAGACAACTCGTCACGCGTCTTCTTGTCATTGGCAAATGGTGATCAATTCCACCCAGACATCCAACAACTGATCACTAATAATGGTGGCAAGGCAGACAAGTTCCGCGCACACCACTTGTTCTTGTTTGCTCAACCTCCTGCACTTGATTTCTTGCAACCAGGTGGCTATGAGCCAACATGTAACATGGTTGTTGGTTGGTCAAACAACACCAAGATCCAAGCAACCGCAGGCGGCACCGATGCTCCAGCTGGTGACTCTGGTTTCTTCCCTGGTTCATTCCCTTACCCAACCGAGCCGTTGATTACTGATACCGACTTCTTCCAATCAAACCCATTCAACTTGGATGCGCTGCGCGTTCCAGCTGCAGTGGTGTCTGTTGATGGTAGCATCCTCTGCTTTGGTTCATTTGATAAAGATGGCAACAGCATTGCTGTTCCGGTATCAAATGACAACAACAGCGGCGTTGTGTACGTTAAGCACGGTGGCAGAATAACTGCCTCACGTCCAACCAGCGGCAACCCAATTCCTGGTTCTGGTGAACGTGACAGCATTCCATTCCAATGCGTATTTGCAACCATGCTTGCACAACGCGTTTGGAACGATTACAACTTTGACGGTAACACCCGCGTCATTCAATTGAGCGGTATCATTGATCTGCCTCATGATCAAGTAACGTTTGATAAGAACTTTGGTGTACAACCATACAATATTACCCGCGAGATGTTCGCAGCTCGTCGTAGTGAGACCGATGGTTATGTACGCTTGAGCTTTGAAAACACAGAACGCGATCGTACCCTTGCTCTTGGCAACCGTTCAGGTGCTGAAGAGGTGGTTATCGGCTGGTTCGACCGCGAACTTGCAGATCCTACCGTCACTTTCGAAGGCACTGCAGGCAACCAATTGCCAAAGAACAAGGCCGCAGTTTCAGACATGATGAAGTGGCTGACCCGCGCAACCGAAAGCAATGACACACCAGCTGCACGTCCAACAGACTTGTTGTACGTTGGCCCAGGTGATGACGTTGTTCAAATGAAGGTTGCTGGCGCTACCATGTCAGATCCATTTGCACTTGACATTTCCGGCGACGGCGTACGTCCAGTTGTTGCACGTGTTCGTGAATTCGTTTCACTCAAATCTACCCGCAACCAAGTTGCTGACACCTTCATCAGCGAAGGCGCACACGCAGTGCTCTTTACTGAATTTGGTGGTCGCATTGGCTTGGGTAGCAGAGCTTGGAACGAGCACTCACTCAACGCATGGAACATCTTGGGCAAAGACTACGTCACCATCTGCCCACTCGGCGATGGTGTGGTTGATCTGAACGCAAACCTGATTGTTGCAGACCGCCAAGCGCTTCTGCCAACAACCAAGTTTGGTAACGATGCAGACTTTGACATGCACCGCTTGACCTTCATCTCAACAGAGCCTTATGAAATCCGCATTCCATCAAACGGCGAGCTTGACCTCAGCGGCTTTGGTCGTGGTCAGTTCTTGCAACAGATCTCATTTGGTGGCCAAGTACGCCTTGTGTTTGAAGAAGGCGCAACACTCAGATTGCCAGACAATCCAAATGCTGGCTTGGTGTTGTACTTCAACGATGCATCGCAACTGATCTTTGAAGGTGCAAAAGAGCCTTCAACCTTCTTGCCATTTACTGATGCCAAGAACAACCTGAATGCTGGAAGCAACACGGCTCCTTCAGCCAACTCACGCATCCGCATCTTGGGTCAAGGTCAGATCTGGTTGAATAAAGACGCTCAAATGCACGTAAACGGCAACACCTTTGTTGGCGTTGAAACAGACGAGCTGTCACCAACAACCGATGTAACCATCAGCATTCAACGTCAAGGTGAAATGTTCGTCGGAACAGAAACCTTGTCAGGTGGTGCATTCCAAGTTGGTAACACTGTCAACCGTCAAGGTCACAGCATCAACTTCAGCCTGCTGCTGGGCGGTGCTCGTTCGACGTTGCATATCGACCGCGAAGGCTTCCTTGGCCTTGGCGCCGGTATCATCAATAAAGATGGTGCTCCAAACGGAAACGCTTCATCGGGCAATAACCCTATCGTTATTGGCGGCGTTGCTGCAACAACCGTTGTAAGTGGCGTAACCGTGCCGGTGTTCAACCCAGATGTTGATCCAACAAGCGGCGAGTGGCAGGTTCATAGCCTGTTCAACGTTAATGATATTGTGGTCCAAAATGACCAAGGTATCATTGAACACCGCAACATCTTTGATGGTTCAACCAGCCAAGCTTCGTTGATGGCTGTTGGTAGCGCAAACCGCTTTATCTGGAGACAAGGCAACCAAGACGTTGCACTTGTTCGCGGTGGCGGTAACGTGATGTTTGTGCCAACCACGGCAACAGCTGCAAGTCCAGTGTTTGTTAACATTTGGGATTATGCTGGTCCTCTTGCTGGCGGTGAACAGTACAGCATTCTTTCATCAGGCCAAGGCTTGATCGATCGCAAAGCTGATGTTGCGTTTGTTGATTATCCAGCTGGTGGCAGCCCAGGTAAAGCATTTACCTTTACCTCACCACTGCCATTCTTCAGCTTCTTGTCATACAAGCCATTCAATACACAGGGTATGGCTGGTACAACCAAGCGTGTTGACCTTGGTACAACGCAGTTTATTTCACGCATGGGCTTTACAACGCAAGCAAGCGTCAAGTATCCAGCTCCGTTGACGGGTTCTGAAATTATCCGTCTTCCAGCTCCTGCAACGATTGGTACTACAGCGTTGGCTGATGGTCTCAACCTCGGTGCTCTTGGTGCTGTAGGTGATGGAACACCAAGCAACTTTGTGGTAACACAATAACAGGCACATAACGCGGGCAGGGTCACCCCTGCCCGCCCATAAAAAAGAGAAATTGAAAAAGGGAGATTCCTATGAGAAATAACCTGAAAAAGCTTCTGCTTGCAGGAGCACTGGTGTCTGCCACTGCTCAAGCATCAGAGTGGCGCACACCATGGATTTCGGCGGATGGGCCGATCCGTTATACGTTTGAAAAGTTGCACAAAGATAAATATAATCTGAACTGGTGGTCTGCCGTGCATGCCAAAGAAGCGCATAAAGCATTCTTAAAGCATGGCACTAAGGCTCAGCCACTGACTGCTTTGATTTTCAACAAAGCAGATTTTACTTTAAATCAAATATTTCCTGGCTCAGATGTGCCCTTGAATGTTGAAGAATTCAACCCCTTCATGGCAATTACACCTATCAGCCCTCGCGTGAGTTATACCGAATATGGAATGACGCTTGGTGCTCGCTGGGACTACCCAGTATGGAAAAATAAAGGCCGCATTGGTTTACGAGCAACCGTGCCATTCAGACGTGTTGAGTGGGAGCGTGATGATAGTGGGTTTGATGAGAATGAAGATCCTACATCACAATTTGTAAAATCAAAGCAAATCAGAGTTACGAGAGCCGCTGATGGTACCGCTCCTGGTGTAGCGCAGGAAAGTGATGTAGTTGTAACCGCCTACAGAATGGATTTGATTGAGAGATTACGCACAACAGCAGGGACTTCAATTTTAACAACGGGAAATAACGTTTTTAGCATTCTCAATAACAACATTGCTGCTGCGAACGCTACTGCGTCACCTGCAGCGCTTGCGAGTGGTGATATTGCAAATGTAGGCTTTCCTAAGTTATTTGCTTATCAAGTAACCAACATGGTAGCGGATGCATTAAATGCAAATGCCTCAACGATTGGTTCCAATAACGTTGTTGCTGTGGCTGCTAACGGTAATAACTTTTTACCTGACAATACCCAACTTAGATTCTTCGATGCGGGTTTTAACTATATCAACGTTCTGACCGATGGTGCTTCTACTTTTGGTGCAAATAAGTCGAACCTTTGGCTTATTTTTCATCGTCAAACGAACTCCCCTGATCCACTTCGTTTCGGTGCTGGTGTAGCTAACCAAGCTGGTGTTGGTCCTACTGTTGCGACGGGTATTGAGAATATTTTGCTTCAGTTCAGGCAAAATATCTTTCAATTCTTCGCAAAAAATGATTTTTCTTTCGATACACAAATTCGTTCCGGCATGGGCGATATCGATCTAGACCTGTTCTATGAACACACCTTCAATTCAGACTGGATGGGTGAACTGTGTGTTGGCGTTCGCTTTCCAACTGGTGGCGACAAAGACAAGTTTGGCAACCCGTACAAAGCACTCTTGGGCAACGGCGAGCACTTTGAAGTCAAAGTTGGTGCTCTGATAGCATACCAACCATGGAACTGGTTGAATGTTAAAGCCGATGCGCACTACTCATTTGTGCTTGAAGGCACCGAGCATCGCATTGCTGCATTCCACGGCGCTCAGATCAAGAACATTGGTCCACGTGCCGATGCGGATGTTGACTGGGGCTACTTTGTTGGTCACTTTGATTTGAACTTCTTCCATCCAAAAACCAGCGCCATTCGTTCGACGCTTGGTTATGAGATTTACTACAAGACGGAAGATCATTTGACCTTCAAGAGCCAAACAATGCAATCATTCTTGGGTGCATTGATTACAGCTCCTGGCGATCCAAACAGCAACCTACAACCGCTCAGCAACGCCCTTGCCCGCAAGAACACCGAAGCCATCGCACACAAAGTACGCAGCGAGACATCGTTCCAAATCAATCCGTACTTTGAAATCTTTGCAGGCGGTAGCGCGACATTTGCTGGACAAAATGTCATGAGAGATCGTGACTGCCATGCAGGGTTCAATATCCGCTACTAAATAGATTTTCTCTTTTTTTGAAGAGAGTCTGGAGAAGGCCGGTTTTTTTGGACCGGCCTTCTTTTTTTGGGGCAAAAAATCCGCCTAAAGGGTTAAATGCAGGAGATGTTTTTGCAAACACCTCCTGCACCTCCGTGCACCAAGGCTTCGCCCTGGACCCACGGACGCGCAAAATCACGGCGATGGCGCATAGCGCCACGTCCGTTCAGTTGCGCTGATTTGGAAAAATTAATCAGATAACGAGATTCTTGTTGGCGAACGAAATCGAATGACTATGCGCCACGCCCGTTCAGCCTGTCCGCCGTCCGACTACGCTGCGAAGCAGCTACGTCGTGACACGCCATAGCTCGTAGAGCGACGGCGGTAGCTATAAAAAGCGTAGGCTGGATTGCGCTGATTTGGAAAAATTAATCAGATAACCGAAGGTGTGACTCCTGCTCAACTTATTAAAAGAGTAGGATTGCAAAGCATTTGTTGTCATCCCCGACTCGATCGGGGATCCAGGCCTGTCCTGCCTGCCCGACAACCTGTCCGCCGTAGCTACTTGAGCGTAGGCTGGATAGCTCTGCGAGAGAGCGAAGACGGGTGGGCGATACATTGTTTCGATCAGCTACGCTTTTTAGCGTGTACAGAATATGCCCGCGAGCCTCTGGATGCATCACCAATTTCACGGCGCATTGGTTTGGAAGATCCCACCGTTGTACGTCTCTTTGCTTGAGTTCGTGACGTGGGTTTTACCCTGATGGCTACATCTTGACCAAGGGCATTGAGAAATCTAAACAGTCGTTCTATGGAAAACCCCGAAAGTTTTCCCGTCATCAACGCTGAAACTTTGGCCTGATCTACGCCGAGTAAAACGGCGGCTTTTGCCTGCGAGAGCTTCTTTTGTTTAATGAGATGATAGATTTGGATTGCAAGCTCAGACTTTGCTAATTCTTCTTCGGGGTTGGGGAATCCCAAGTCTGCAAAAATATTATTCGAGCCGAATTCAAAATCTTTTGGTTTATTTTGGGCAATCTTTTTGTTAAGTGGGCTATTTTTCTTTTTTTCCATATCCTAAATCCTTATATATTTGCTGAGCTTGCTTGAGTCGCTTTTCTACCAGATCCATTTCTCGTTTTGGTGTTGCTATCCCCTGTTTCGATTTCTTCTGAAATGCATGCAGGACAAATACAATGTGCGCCATTCTGACGGTGTAAACAACTCTAAACGTTCCAGAGGGATCGTTGTCTTTGATCTCAATTACCCCAGCACCGCCAAAGCCTTTAATGATTACACAGTTTTTCCCATTTTTCCTTCTTGGGCAAGGCGCAAATGGAATCCAGCGCTACGGATGATTTCTTGTGGCATCTCAAGCAGATCAGATTTACTTGACCCAACCCAAACTAAAGGTTTTAACTTCATGCAACCCTTTCGCGGCAAGCATAATCATATGCCAATACTAGCATGTTTTGCGTATGATGCAAAGCGGATCGATCCCGCCCTTTCAGAGCTTGAGAATTATTGGCTTACAAATGATTATCCAATCGTCAAATGAATCGCGCATAACAGATCATAAAATACAAGAGTGCCACAGCCTGTGGCACTCTTAAGCGAGCTTCCGAATGGATTTTTAAGTTGTCGAATTACTACGATCTAACGTTGCAGTTCTTGAATAAAACTGTACCACTGACAATCACGTGCAAACTCGGTGCGTGGGTACGAGGCATCGATATATCCTTGTGGGAAGTAAATCGATAACCCCTTGGCCCGTACCAAATTTTTGCCCGCCGTGTTGGCAATAACGGCCCCCTCGATGGCTCGCATGCCGGATTGCAGTGCAACTTTAAGATCATTAAATGCTGCAGTATTTCCCTGGCTATTTATTTGATTACTACACTCGATATAAAATGTGTGCAGGTCGATATAATTTGCGGCACTGAACTGCAAGCAAGCGCGACGAGCACGTTTGATCATATCAACAACGCCAGCGTTATTTTTTTTGCAGGCACGATACGCGTTTACAAACCGATCAATCGAATCTTTAAGCATGGTCATGGTGTCAAGCTTGATTGCCGATTGCGTGTGGAAATGAATTTTATCTTTGTAGTACGCCTCGTAGCTTGAAATAATACCGCGTGCCACTTGATCAGATGAACTGTTTTTGGTCGAAAAAAGCTGCGCCAGGGCTGCGTAGTTCCAGCCGTGGGCCAGCTCAACTTCTTGTGATCCCACAAAAACATGGGCGTAATTGCGTGCAAGATAGCCAACCTCAACCATGGCCATCAAGCAGGCGTCCATGCCCAGCAGATCGATTTTTTTGCCGCCCAGAATGTTTGTTTTGATGTCATGCAGTGCTTGCGCAAGGCTTTGATTGTTCATGTACGTTTTGCTGTGTTCGTTAAATAATATGCCGCGTGGCGTGGTTGCCAGCAACGTTTCGGCAATCTCTTGCATGATCTTTTCTTCTTCGTTTTGGACCAGCGTTGTTACATGGTCGGTGGTGACGCCTTCAATTTGAAAGCGTGGGTTTTGGCGTACCAGCAGGTCGTTCAAAACAAATTGTTCATCGGTGCGCCACGATGATGAGGCTGATCGGCCCCATAGCGGGTCGATGATGCCGATGCCATGGTTCCACAAAATCAGCGAATATTTTTGGGCGGGATATTTGGTAACGGCCCAGCGCATCGAATCGGTCAGATCGCGTGGCGTGTTGCCATCACTATCGATGGCGTTGCATTCATCCAGCACCATCTTGCCCTTTTCAATCTTGTAGCGCCAGACGCCGTGGCTGCCAGGCTGGTACCACTGCACCACCAGGTTGACGTTGTCGTTGGATCCGATAGAGGCCATGTCACTGAAATTTTTGAGCGCGAATGGGCTTAAATTGTTCTTAGCCTGCACGTACACCAGTGCCGTCCACTCGCATCCGGCCTGTGCCGCTACGGTGCTGCACAGCACGAACAAATTGCACAATATAAAATAAAATCGTTTTTTGGCAAAAAAAATTGTTGATATTCTTGATGCTTTCATGTCATCCCCCTCGTAATTCTTCCCTTTTTGATGAAATAAGCAAAGCTCTGAAAATCCCTCGTGTTCCCTAGCTCCACCCTACTAGAAATATTTACAATAAGTCAATAATATAAAAAGTTGACACGCCAGAGGGGGTGGTGCCGGACGGGGGGTTTTGTTCGATTCCTGCGGCACAAAGTGCGTTTTGGGGATATTTTGCTTTTTTGTGATTGTGCTAGACTGGGGGACTTGTTCGCCAGTGGCCGAGCGGTGATTTTCTATAAGCAGCACCACTTTTTATGCTATGCTTGTATCACTGATAGGCCATGATTGAAAGGTTAGCTATGAAAACAGCCGCTTTGGATAGAGACCAGATCATTACTTTTTTGCGTTCTCATAAGGACCTACTTGAAAAAGAGTTTGGTGTTACTAAAATTGCACTGTTTGGTTCTTATGCGCGCGGTGAACAGACAGGTACCAGTGATATTGATTTGCTGATTGAAGCCAAAGAGCATAAATTTCGCAACAGGTTGCGCTTACGTGATTTTTTAGAAGAGGCTTTTGGCAAAAAAGTCGATATTGGGTACTTTGGCACGGTGCGTGGCTTTATTATGCGTGGGATCGAAGAGGATATCGTCTATGCCTAAGCGTTATCCAGAGCAATTTGCGATTGATGTTTTGATTTGCTTCGATACGATTTATCGCTTTATGGCACCCATAAAAAGTGCATATCAGTTTGTGAGCGACGAAGCGACCTTTATTGTGGTTACACGTGAACTTGAAATTATTGGTGAGGCAGTGGGTAATATTTTGAAAGACGATAGGCTTAAGCCATTGGTAAAACCGGAGTGGCGAGATATTGTTGATTTTAGAAATGTTATCGTGCATGAGTATTTTGGTATGAATTACGAAGAAATTTTTGACATTGTAACAGCAGAATTGCCGATGTTTGATCAAGAATTCAGTGCCTTTATTGACCAGATAAAAGATTCTGAATCTTTTCGTCTTGCACTCGCAGAAGCAAAGAATGACGTACAAAAGATTGGTCGACTCCAAAGCCTTGACTATCTTAAAAAGCTGGAGCTATCGCTCTATCGCTAATTTTTTTACAATCGCGTAAACTCTAAAGAATATTTTTTTATACATCGGTGCGTACTTTTAAAGGAACGATTATGGCATATGATTTTAAAGCCATCGAAGAAAAATGGCGTAACGCCTGGGCAAAAAATCCTTATTTCAAAACAAAAAATGATCGTAAGGGCAAAAAGTTTTATTGCCTCGACATGTTTCCTTACCCTTCTGGTTCAGGCCTCCACGTCGGCCACTGGAAGGGGTACGTGCTCTCCGATGTTTACGCCCGCACCAAATTGCTGCAGGGCTACAACGTTCTGCACCCCATGGGTTGGGATGCTTTTGGTCTGCCGGCAGAAAATGATGCGATCAAAAAGGGCATTCAGCCTGCTATTGGCACGGCAAGCAACATTGCCACCTTCAAAAAACAGCTTGCCACCATCGGTGCCATCTACGACTGGTCAAAAGAAGTCAACACCACCGACCCTGATTATTATCGCTGGACGCAGTGGATCTTTTTGCAAATGTTCAATGCCGGCCTGGCGTACGAAGCCGACATGGCCATCAACTGGTGTACCAAGTGTTTGACCGGTCTTGCCAACGAAGAGGTGGTGCAAGGTGCCTGCGAGCGCTGTGGATCTGCTGTTGAGCAAAAAAAGATTCGTCAGTGGGTGCTGCGCATTACCAACTACGCTGAAAAGCTTTTGGACGGACTGAAAAAACTGGATTGGTCAGAAAAAGTAAAGCTGATGCAAGAAAATTGGATTGGCAAAAGTTATGGAGCGCAGCTTCATTTTAAAACAGATAACGATATTAAATTTTCTGTTTTTACTACAACCCCAGAGACAATTTATGGCATAACTTTTATGGTTATGGCTCCTGATCATGATTTGGTTGATAAGATAGTTATGGCTGAGCACGAAGAAAATGTGCGAGCCTATCAAAAAGAAATATCTCATATGAAAGCGCTTGATCGTCTTGAACAAGCGAAAGATAAGCATGGTGTTTTCACCGGTAGGTATGTAATCAATCCTGTTAATGGTACAAAGGTTCCACTCTATCTTGCCGGTTATGTCTTGAAAGATTATGGTTCTGGCATTGTGATGGGTGTTCCTGCACATGACCAACGAGATTTTGAATTTGCAACTGCTCATAATATTGAGATCAAAGAAGTCATAGCGTCAAAAGAGATGGATGTTTTACGTGATCAACATGGTAAGTTGACAGCAGCACATGAAGGTGAAGGTGTTCTTGTCAACTCAGGTTCATTTGATGGTATGAGTCGAACAATCGATCGCAAGGTAATTATCGACAAACTTCACGAGCAGAACATTGCGGACTCTCATATCACTTACAAGCTGCGCGACTGGGTCTTCTCGCGCCAGCGTTACTGGGGTGAACCAATTCCATTGGTGCACTGTCAAAAGTGTGGCGTCGTTCCCGTGCCAGAAAATCAGTTACCTGTCTTGTTGCCTGAGGTTGAAAAATATCAACCCACCGGAACGGGCGAGTCGCCGCTTGCAGCGGTAGAGAGTTGGGTTAACACCAGTTGCCCGCAGTGCAAAGGCCCTGCAAAGCGCGAAACCAACACCATGCCGCAATGGGCCGGTTCATGCTGGTACTTTTTGCGCTACCCAAACCCGGGCCTGAAAGATAAAGCGTTTGACCCTGAAGATATGAAATACTGGATGCCGGTTGATTTGTATGTTGGCGGTATTGAGCACGCAATTTTGCATCTGCTCTACGCACGTTTTTACGTCAAAGTGTTGCACGATTTGGGCCACCTGCCGTTTGATGAACCATTTGCGCACCTGTTCAATCAGGGGATGGTATGCATGAAGTCACCCGTCTCGGGCCGTGTTGAAAAGATGTCCAAATCAAAAGGCAACGTGGTGAACCCAGATGAGATTGTTAGCGAGATGGGTTCTGATACGTTGCGCATGTACATACTTTTTATGGGCCCACCAGAACTTGATACCGAGTGGCAGACAGCGTCTATTCAAGGGGTGCACAAATTCTTGAACCGCTTGTGGACCTTTTTAAACGCACCAGGGAATGTGCTTGATGCAGGCCAAAAGGCTGACGAAAAATCGGTCAAGCGGTTTCACCGATTCCTAAAAGCATATCAAGAACGTATTGCTGATTTTAAAGTGAATACTGCCGTTTCGGCAATCATGGAATACCTGAACGATCTTGAGGGCGAAAAATTAAAGCTTGATCGCGATTTGTGCGAAAAACTTTTGGTTGCACTTTCGGTCATGGTGCCGCATTTTGCCAGCGAGTTGCTGGAAGCATTGCTGGGCAAGTCGCTGGAACACTGCATGTGGTCTGCGTTTGATCCAAAGCTTGCTGAGGTGAGCGAGGCTGAAATTGCGGTGCAGGTGAATGGCAGATTGCGTGGAACGGTTATGGTGTCAAAAGGTGCAACACAAGATATTGTTGAGCCGATGGCACGTGCAGCCATTGCAAAATGGCTTGAAGATAAACAGGTTGTTAAAGTAATCTTTATCACAGACCGTATGATAAGCTTTGTGATTAAATAACTATCATTGGAGAATGACATGAAAAAACTGTTGAGCGGTTGCGTGCTTTTTGCTGGAATATTTGCATGCGGTAACGCCATGATGGGTGAATCGTCTGAATCAGACAATACTGAAGAAGATACAGAAATTGTCGTACCAAATCCTGAAGTTGAGCCAGCAGCTCAGTCGTTTAGCATGAAAAATAATACCGACCAATCTTTGTCGTTTTACGAATCTAGCGGCGGATATGTTCACTTTTTTTGTATACTTAAACCAGGCGCGAAATCACAGGGGTCTTACGAATTTTGCCAGGTTGCACAGTTTCGTGTGATGTTTACTGGTGAACGACGACCAGATCTTGTTTTTGATAAAAATATTTTGGTGCCCGGTCATGCGTATCAGATAACTGGCGACGCGAAACAGGGTTTTAAAATAAAAGAGATTACTCAGGATGCCTGATGCTGCGTGGTGATTGGGTAGTTTCAAATAAAATGAAGCAAGGGTGTTCATGAAAATTTTTTTAGATACCGCAAATCGCGAACTGATTAAACGTTTTGTACCAACCGGTCTGATTGATGGCATCACCACCAATCCTTCGCATCTTAGCAAAGAGGGCGACAATCCCAAGCAAGTGTTGCAGGATATCTGTAACATGGTAAAGGGACCGGTGAGCATCGAGGTTGTTGAAAAAGAACCGGATGCAGTACTTGCCCAAGCGCGTGAGATTGCAAAATTTGCAAAAAACGTGGTAGTCAAAATTCCGTTTGCCGAGCAATATTTGCCGGTCATCAAGACGTTGGTTGCCGAGGGTGTTAAAATTAACGTCACGCTGATTTTTACCCCCTTGCAGGCGCTGATGGTGGCCAAGCTTGGTGTCGAGATGATCTCGCCGTTTGTTGGCCGCTGGGATGATATTGGTGTTGATGGTGTTGAGCTGCTTGAAGAGGTAATCACCGTCAAAGATCTGTACGATTTTAGTTCACAGATTTTGGCTGCATCGATTCGTACGCTGATTCAGTGGCAAAAAATTACTCAAACCGGTGTTGATATTGCAACGCTGCCCCCTGCTGTTTTTGAACAGGCCATGAAGCATCCGCTGACACTGCGTGGCATTGAGATGTTTGATGCTGATTGGAAAAAAGTAGGAAAAAAAGGGATTTTTGATTAGAAGCTTCAGCGTATTCTGCAATAAAACTGACACCTCCTTTATCATATGTTTGAAATTTTTCTCTGAGCCTTTTATGGTAAGTGATAAAAGTGCAAAGGGAAGGATGAGGAATGAGACATGTGATGAAGGTCGTTTGTTGTATGATGTGCGTTGCGCCGGCGATGGTTGCTGGCCTACTTGTGGCAAAAAGTTCTGCGTTGATGCAGGATAACCACAAAAAAATTGCCGATGGCCTGATTACCGTGCGCAAAGAGTATCCTGCAAGTCAGCCAAAAGTGTACGCCATGTTGGATCAGCTTGATAAGTTGTACAACGCTGCGCGTACCATAAGTCAAAAGAAAACTATTTATAAAAAAAAGTTACTTGAAAAGGCGACCGAAGCCGCCCAGCTTAAGCAGGAAGTATCAGTGTTCAAAAACGAATCATCGTCAGCCAAGAAGTCGCTTGAAAGCGAAAAGAGCGACCTGATCAATAAGCTTGCGCAGGAGCAGGAGCGTGTGCAGCAGTTGCAGCTTGAACGCAAAGAGCTTTTAAACAAAGTGGCGCTTTTTGAGACACAAAAAAAGACGGACGAGACAACGCGCGATGTTAGAACTACAACAAAAATTGCAGGTAAAGATTTGCAGAAGCGTGATTTAGAGCAGGCCGAAAAATTACTCAAAGAAGCTGCGTGATCACCCCAGCTTTAAGCGCATCTCAATTTCAGAACCGAGCTCGCCGCGTTGATCGCGAACAAATTTAAGATTGATATCATCAGACAGTGCATATTCAAGTTGAGCAGAAAAATCCTTTTCTAGATCAAGATTTTTTTGAATCTGCGCACGCAGCTGATCGTTAAGATTGACCGAGATTGAGCCCTTGAGTTTAGTCGGGTTTGCCTCGTCTGTCAGGTTTGGCGTGATCTGAACATATTTAAATGTTTTAGAAATTTTATCAAACCAGGACGCATTTTTTGCGCTCTTTCTACTGTCAAAAATAAATGAATCTAGATTTTGTAAAAGCATCAGCGGCAAATCATTGCGTAGGCTTGATCGTTCTGAGCCGGTCAACAAGAGCCCGATGATTTGCTCTTCAGTTAAGTCTGGTGTTGATTCAAGCAGGATGGTTGGTTTTTGCAGCGAGCCGGTGACCTGCAGTTGTACCAGATATTTGCCGACGCGGTTTTTGGCAATCAAGTCAATCAATGGATCATTCATGTTACCGGCAACAAACTGGATCTTGCCGTAATTTATATGTAATCTGTTGTGGAAAAATTTAAGCGATCCACTTTGCAGGTTGATGTTGCCGGTGATGTGGGGTGCGCTGGCAAAATCTTTGTGTGGGGTGTGATTGATGGTGATATCCATCGCGGCATTGGCTTCAATTGACGGCGTTTTTGCTCGCAGCGGCTTTTGGGTAATCAATCTGATATCAAGGCCGATGGGCAACGAAGCTTGCGACATTACACTACTCATGGGCCCCTGGAAAGCAACGGCGTTTTCCCGGGTAAAGAAAGTGTCTTTGAGGAGTGATTTTTTTAAGACCAGTGTGCCAGAAAGCGTTGTAGGGCATTCTGGAATTTTATTGAGCAACAGGTTGCCGTAGGCTGAGCCATAAAAGTCGCGCTTCCAATTAATAAATGTATCATCGATGGTTAGCGGTACGTGCAACATGCGAACACTAAGATCTTGATTTAGCGTCATGGTGGCACGCGGGCATGAAATGGTGCCTTTGCTCAGTGCAAGCGTCATATCGCTCAGCACTACTTTTTTCTCTGGCACGTTGATGTCGACGCTGACCTTCATAGCGTTGATTAAGTTATGAAAGTCGGGAATAAAAAAGCGCCCTTCAGCCAGCTTGATGGTGCCGTGCAGATGATTGATGTCTGATTGGTCAAGTGTCGCACTCAGCACGCATTTGTTGTTAAAAATAAAGTACTTGAGTTGCTGATCAAGAAATGATCGCAAGAATGCCCAACGAATACTGCCATGCAGGATTGATGGATTGTGCGGTGAAGCGGCCAAATTTACAAAATCTTTATCGCCCACGCGGTAGCGCCATTGAGTGATGTGGACGTTGGGTGCTAGTGCTGCGCGCAGCGTGTAATTACCTTTAACGGTTGAGCCTTGCAAGCCGATGGCCTTGGGTGAGGCAACAAAAACTCCTTTGTAAGGAAACCGTTTTTCTGTCGCTTGATTGGTGATGGTACAGCGATAGGTTCCTTTGAGTGTGCTTTGATCATTGAGTGCAATTTTGACGCGCAGATCATTGGGTCCAAGTTTCCAGGATGCGTGTGGTAGTGCTGATTGGTCAAAAGGGATGGTGAGTGCTGATGTGTTGGTCAGCGTTAGACTGCCGGCGTTGCGTGTCCAGTCCCATGAAAAAGCGCCATTCAAATGTGCTTGTGGTGATTGCACAACGTCGATATCAGAAAAGATATGATTGTTTGCATCACTTGCTAGTTTGAGTGCAAGTTTTTGGAATGTGACGTTGGCGCATGAAAGGTCTGAAAATAAAATTGATCCTGACGTTGCTAGGTGGTTGTTATGATTCCACAGCGCGACATCAAGGGCACAGGTGCCACCTATGGCAGGCATCAGGAATGTTTGTTGTGCGTTACCGGTGCTGACAAATTGTGCCAATCGTGTGATGAGCGGAACGGGAAGATGGCCTTGCAACAACAGTTGATTGGCATCGGTTAATGTTCCACTAAGATTGGTGTTGCTTGCAGTATCTTTGAGGGTTAAACATTTTTTTGCTGGCTCCCAGCTTCCTTCAAGCGTGTATTGGCTTGCGTCATCAAGCAGTGGCAGCGTTCCCTGTGTCTTGGTGGTAAAATGCCAGTTCTTGGTGATGGCGTCTTGATAAAACGATGTTGTGTTTTCAAGATGGTGCCCCAAAACGACATTGTTACGCGCAATGGTTGCATGGGTAACAAGCAACGAGCCGTTCCAGCCTTGCTGTGGTTGATCGGGATTTTTTTTCTTGCTGATGGTGAATGAGCCGGGAATGTGCAAGCTGTAGGTGGTGTGATTGGGCTTGCCAGGATCAGTTGTTGTGTTTGGAATTGTGACATCCAGTTCAACGTTATTCAGCGCAAGGCCTTTTGCTGTGATGCGCAGATTAGGCGACTTGGGTGTAAAAATATCTTGAATGTGTTCTGCAAGATCGGCCTTATTGTTTGCGTAGCGTGTCGACGCCTTTAAGTTGTTAAAGGTTAAATCGAGCGAGACCTTTTTTTTGAATAAAAGCTTGAGCGGCGAAATATACACGCGGCATTGATCAAAGCCCCATGCATACTGTTTATCGTTTGAAGGAATGATCTGAGCCTTTTTTACGTAGAGCGAACAGGTGAAGAAATTAATGTTAATGGACTCCACCGTGATTTTGGTGCTCCACTCTTTTTCAATAAATGAAACGATTTTTGTGCTGACCAAGTTTTTTACCTGAGGTGCATTTTGGATGATCCAGAGGCAAAAAACAAGACCGATTGCGAACGCAGCCACAATCCGCGCAATCAATTTAAACATTACCTACGTATCCTAAAGTGTTAGGCTGATACAAGAATCCATTGATGCGACGTGTACTGATACCTTCTTATATAGGATACCTCAGAGACGGCGCACGTCAAAGCGCCCCCTGTTGTTTTCTGCCTGTCCATGATATAGATCGCGCCAGGTGATAGTTTCCAGTCTGAATATATCTTACAAGAGAAGCAGTTATTTGATGTTTTTGATGTTGGTAGCGTGAGCGCTTGAGTGATGGGTGTTGTTGGGTTACCTGGCGGGCCGTGAGCTCCGGGCAAAGCTCCAAACGTAAGATTTTTGTGCAGGGGGTGGCTGACGGTCTTGCCGTTGATGGTGTAGCTGTAGGTGTTAGCAGCGGTATCAAAAACCAGTTCGTGGGTTTGTTGGGTTGCTAGTGCGCGCTGCTGCAAGTAACGGATGGTAACCTCTAGCTTTTCAAGCTCCTGCAGCAACAGGCTTTGGTTTGATGTAAAAAATGACGGTAGGGCCAGGGTGCAGAGCATGACTACCAGGGATATGGTGAGCATGAGCTCTAGGAGGGTAAAGGCCCTTCGATACACGGCTCTATCCCTGCTTTTGCGAAAGATACGCAAGCGCAGCCCGAATCAGCTGGTCCAACGGGTAATTCTGCCCCGTATATTTTTCGGCCAGATGCTGCGTGACCTTGCCGACCTCTTGCTTGGAGTAATTGAGTGTCGAGAGCACCTCGCTTAGCTGTTGCCACTGCACAAAGCTTTGCTGTTGCTCGACCTTAAGCTCCCCGGCATTCAAAAGCTTTTGGACCTTATGTTTAAGTTCGACGATGATCTGTTCAGCCTTTTTTGCCCCAATACCATTTACGCTACTCAGGCCGGCCTGATTGCCGGTGGTAACAATTTCCAAAAACTGAGCAGAACTCAGTTGTGACAGGATGTTAAGCGCAATGCCAGGGCCGATTTTAGGGCAATCAATAATCATTAAAAATACCCTGCGATCAAGCTCAGTTTGAAAGCCGTACAGGCTAGGTCCAGCATCAGCATTCCAGTGAAAGTAGATAAAAAGCTGTGCTGAGGTGTTGAGTGCAAAATTGCGCGCATGGGGCGTGTAGACGGCAAACCCAAGGCCTCCGGTGGCCAGTGTTATGCTTTTTTCCTGAATGGCGGTGATGGTTCCAGAAATATGATCAAACATGGCCTTTTCCTCTTGTCAAATGGTAAATATAAGCTGCTCGTCGGCATTGCGTGTAGCAAAAACACTCAAAATAGGCTGCTTTGCGGGGTTTTTATCGTATTTGTAATTACTCGATCCGTTTGAGCTTTGATTTTGGTAGTGATAGGGTAATAGAAGTAAGCTCGTAAGAGAAGATCTTAATGATTTCAGAATTATAAATTCGTATAGATGGGGGGTTACTATGTTTACGAAGATTCATTGCGCCGCAAGAGGCATTCTTTTAATGACATTGATAATTGGAGTGTCACAGGCTGTGCATGCTGCAGTAATGGTTCCAGAAGTGGGCCAAGAGCAAAATCAAAATCAACAACCAGTACTTCCTGTGCTTCAAGTTGCTTCA
>JAHFBR010000087.1:1196-5349 GCA_023249955.1 bacterium | reverse complement strand
CATCAAGATTTTTGAGTAGCGATCCACCGCCGGCCATCATAATGCCACGATCGACAAGATCTGATGAAAGTTCTGGCGGTGCATTTTCAAGCGCAGAGCGCACAGCATCAACAATAATCGAGATCGGCTCGGTGAGTGATTCAAACACTTCAGCATCAGTCATTCTGATGGTTTTTGGCACACCGGTCACCAAATCACGACCCTTAACCTCAATGCTATTACGAGCTTCGTCAGTCAACATTGCGGTACCAACACTAATCTTTGCAGCTTCAGCCGTTTTTTCGCCAATCAACAAATTGTATTTTCGCTTGACGTACTGAACAATGGCGCGATCCATCTCGTCTCCACCAACGCGTACTGACTTGCAGTAAACTACGTCTTTAAGAGAGATAATGGCAACTTCGGTGGTTCCACCGCCGATATCAACAATCATATTACCCGTTGGCTCTTCAACCGGCAAACCGGCACCGATGGCCGCTGCCATTGGCTCCATGATAGTATAAATCTCACGCGCACCTGCTTGCTTTGCAGAGTCTTCAACCGCACGTTTTTCAACTTGCGTAATGCCCGACGGCACACCAATAATCATGCGCGGACGAACAAAGGTCCGGCGATTATTGTGCACTTCGCGGATAAAATAACGCAGCATACTTTCGGTCAATTCAAAGTTTGCGATCACGCCGTCACGCATGGGACGGCAAGCAATGATACTTTCTGGGGTTTTGCCAAGCATAGATTTTGCTTTGTTCCCCGCAGCAAGTACCTCGTTGCTCGAACTTTTAACGGCAACAACCGATGGCTCATCCAAAACAACACCACGATTCTTAACGTAAATCACCGTGTTCGCCGTTCCCAAATCGATGGCCATGTCATTGGAAAAAAAGCTAAATAATTTTTTTGCCGGCCAAAATTTCATTATAACGCCTCTCAGGTGCTAGAAATGTAACTCAACACCTACTGTAAACTGATGCGCCTTTGCTATACCGTTTCCACCAATTGGAATATCGTATCCTGCAAACAATACAGGAGCGCACGTGTAATTTTTCATTGCAATCTTGGTATCGTAGGTCAACTGTAACGTGACGTACTGTGCGCGCCAGCGTGAAAGATTTTCTTTTTGTGCAATCAGATCGCCACCCCTTTGAAGATAGCTCTGAATAGTCTTATCGCTACGCATATCAGTCCACACATCATCGCTATGACGCAGGTAAGTATAGCGAACCTGAAAATCAAGTCCATCAGTAAGGTTACCTAATGTAAAGAACGGAGAAATTTTAAATGTTTCGCCCGGCTTCATGCGTACGCGTCCAACAATCGAACTAAAAATTGCAGGCTCGTTATTAAACGGAATTTGCAAGGTTCTGGTATGTGGAAAAAGATGTGCCCAGCCAAAAATAAAGCCAAGCGTCCAATCCGGTTTAAGCTCAAGCGCAGTAATCAAATCAACATACAAACCCCAGTGCCCGTTTGATCCAATTGACAGCGATCCCGGCATATTGATTTCTGATGTAAAGCCGGTTGGCACAATGGCACCTAGTTGAGCATTAATATCAATGCTGCGCATCAACAAAACGTGATCAAAAATGTGATTCCAGCGCAGATGCACGTCAAGATCACCAAACCCTGCTTCATTCCAGATGTTGCTGGTAAAGCCAATGGTATCATGTGTTACCCGCCTGATTTTATCAACCAACAAATCTTGTTCAGTTTTTTGGCGCTCGGTTAAGAAAATGCTATTAAAGATAGGATCAGAATGCTCACGATCAAAGTTGTAGCCCATGGTGGCATTCAGGTTCATAACAGCCAAACTTGCGCCAACTTGAAAGCCCGCAAAGTGCAAATCTTGTTCGTAATTTAGCTGCAGCCCAACAACACCAACTTTTTCGCGCGGTCTAAATTGTATCGATCGGTTAGCAAGAGCATTATTTCCCGTCACCGCCATGATTGGGTCAGCGAGGGGGTTAACTGCTTGTAAACTTGCAATAACATCTTTTAAATCATACATTCCCCACAGCTCGGGAATGCCGCCCGTGCTGCCACCGCGGCGATGAGCCGACGATGCATTTACGTAAAAAAAAGATGGTGTAAGGTGAGATCGTTTTTTGATGATATACTCTTCGGTACGTTCTATAAATGGAAAATACCTGCTCACATTGTGAGTAGCAAACGCAGTGGGCACTTGCAAGGCAAACAATAATAATAGAAGCTTAGGTATAAATTTTTTGCGTAATGTATTCATGAAACAACTCTCTCCAGCGATGATGTTATGAATGAGAAAAATGCAAATTTGATGATACGTCAATTTCCCGTTTAGTCAAGATTGCGCCTGCACCCAGAAAGGAGTATGCATGGAAAAAAACTATATCTATATAGCAAATTGGAAGATGTATTGGTCGCTTAATCAGACGCTTGAGTTTGCCACCAGACATTATGACAATCTTATCACACTTGCAAGCACACCACACACGTCAATCGTCCTGTGTCCCTCTACACTTGCTCTCTACCCGCTTGCCGAAATGTTCAAACAAACCAATGTGCACATTGGCGCACAAGATTGCTCCGATCATCAAACAGGGGCTTACACGGGGCAAGTTGCCGCTGCACATTTGCAAGAACTTGGCGCAGCATTTTGCATCATCGGCCACAGCGAACGCCGTAAATTCTGCTTTGAAACAAACACGATGCTTGCGTACAAAATTTTACACTGCATCCAAGCATCCATTACCCCAATCCTATGCATCGGTGAAACCGATCAAGATCATAAAGAGGGCAAAACGCTGGCCGTCCTGGAGCAGCAATTGCAGCCAATCTTTGATGCTTTGCATCAACAGGCGCATGCTTTTGACCGCCTCCCCTTTATCATTGCTTATGAACCGGTATGGGCCATTGGCAACGGCGTAACACCATCGCCCGAGCAACTTGAAACGATATTTGCCTGGCTGGCAACCACCACCATCAAACGAATGCCAACCGTAGCCTGGAAACCAGTGTATGGGGGCAGCGTTTCAGCAAAAAATATCGCGCAGCTCAAAGGCATTCCAGGTATTGACGGCTTCCTGATCGGTGGAGCAAGCCTGAACTTTCAGGACTTTGAAAATATCGTAAAAAGCCCTGTTAAACGCTCTTTGTAACCAGATTTTGTGATCTTGTAATTTTCGGGTATGCTAAGGATTATTTTTGATAAAAATCTTAATCAGCTTTAGTTAAGTAAAAGCGAGGCACCATGTACGCATTTTTGATGATTCTTTTTATTATCTTGTGCATTTGTTTGGCTACCGTTATCCTTTTTCTTCAACAAGGTAAAGGTGATCTTGGCGTTGGCAGCATGGCTGGCAGTCAGATGCTTTTCGGCGGTTCCGGCGGACAAACATTCTTTGAAAAAGCAACGTGGATTATGGGTGCACTGTTTATTGCCGGCGCACTGGGACTTACCATTGTAAAGTCACGCGAACTACGCAGCTCGGTTCTTGAAGGCGTAACAGCTCCGCAAAAGAAAGCAATACCTCAAGCAGCCGCAATGCAACAAGAGTCACCACTTGCAACAGCATCATCCGAAAATCCTATGGATGATGACAGCGACCTACAAACAGCTGCAAATCTTCCGGTAGAGGGTTCTATGCCAAGTGCTTCAACAGAGGCCACATCGAACAATACCAAGGAAGCGTAAAACCCATAAGCGTAAGAGGGTAGCGCATGTTCACACACGTTGTTGATACTCTTGGTCGAACGGTGATTGACAGTTGCCATCGTCTTGGCGCCTTTGGGCTTTTTGTCTACGAAACCTTTGCCACACTTTTTACCACAAAACTGCGGCTCAAAAAGGTCTTTTATCAAGTAAACTACATAGGCGTTAGCTCACTGAGCATTGTCTTTTTGGTTGGTGTTGCCATTGGTGCCGTACTTGCACTGCAAAGCTACATCGGCCTTGAGCGCTTTGGTTCAACTCAATTTATCGGCCCCATTGTTTTTCTTTCCATGACCCGAGAATTTGGTCCAGTCTTCACGGCCATCATGGTTATCGGTCGTGCTGGCTCTGCAATGACTGCCGAACTGGGCAGCATGCGTATCAGCGAACAAATCGACGCCTTACAAACACTGTGTATCAACCCCTTGCAGTATTTGGTTGTCCCACGCATTGTGGCAAGCACCATTA
>JAHFBR010000087.1:0-1186 GCA_023249955.1 bacterium | reverse complement strand
TCTTTTTTTGGAATCCTTGCTGGCTTTGTAACGGCCGTCTATCCGCTTAACATTAACGGCGAAACTTATATGGAAGCAATTCGCGCCAACGTTGAAATGTCGGATATTATTAACGGACTGATTAAGGCAACTATTTTTGGTTTCTTGCTCTCGCTTATTGCAACCTACAAAGGCTACTTCACCAAAGGTGGTGCGCGTGGCCTGGGTATTGCAACAACGCAGAGCGTGGTATTTGCAAACGTAACCGTCATACTTGCCGACTACGTCCTTACCTCACTTATGTTTTCAAAATGATTAAAATAAGTGGCCTAACCAAGGCATTTGGCAATAAAGTCATTACCAGGCAACTTGATCTCTCCGTCAACGAGGGAGAGTTTCTTGCTATCATTGGCCGTTCAGGCGAAGGCAAATCGGTGCTGCTCAAGCAGATCATCGGCCTCATTAAACCTGATGCAGGAACGGTAATTATCGATGGCCAAGACATCACCACGCTGAACAAAAAAGAGCGTCAAAAGGTTTTTCATAAATGCGGCTACGTCTTTCAATTCGCCGCCCTGCTTGATTCGCTCAATGTTCTCGAAAACATTGGCATAACACAAATCGAAGAGGGCAAGTCGCTGGAAGAGGTCAAGCCCGCTGTCGTTGAAAAAGTGACCAGCGTTGGCCTGAATCTTGACGTTCTTGATAAGTACCCTGATGAACTTTCTGGCGGTATGAAAAAGCGTGTTGGCCTTGCCCGTACCCTCATGCTCAGCCCAAAAATCTTGATCTACGACGAACCTACAACCGGTCTTGACCCTATCACCGTTCGTCTGATTCACGAGCTTATTCATAAGACCCATGTCGAACAAAAGGTTACCTCTATCGTTATTTCCCACGATGTTGAAGTGTTTAAATATGCAACACATGTTGCTATGCTGCATGAAGGCAAAATTGTTTACAAAGGACCTTCAAAAGACATTTGGGAGTGCGATAATCCTTATGTTCACCAATTTATTCGCGGCCTTCCTGAAGGACCAATCAAGCAAATCGGCTTTGTATAAACCAAGGAAATGATCATGCCAAATCGCCCCCTCGTGCTCATTATTGATGACGAGCCAGCAATTCTTCACACGCTCAAGGCATCACTTGAAGATGAAAATTTTATTGTCGAAACACTTTCTGATGGTAGCAAAGTCATTGAATC
>JAHFBR010000086.1 GCA_023249955.1 bacterium | reverse complement strand
TATTGCATCAGCTGTGCTGTTTTCTGCAATATATCAGATTGTTCAGGTTTATATTCCAAGAATGTCCAATGATCCAGGTTGAACTTGTGATCCATAACTGGGTTCAGGTCCTTGGTAAAACCCCATGACATGTATGCTCGTAGCGCATTGTCATTGGTCACGCGTGTGCACAAGAAAATGCGTTTAAGATCCGGCATGATATTAAAAATCGAGCTCATCAGCAGTTTGCCCAGCCCACGCTTTTGGTGTGATGGTTCTACTGCAAAAGCCATTACTTTAACATCACCCGGTGCATAGTTTGCTCGCTTGATGAATGTTATAAATCCACACATCTTTTTTGTTTCAGAGTCTTTAACAGATACAAAGTAACAAGTGTCGTTTGCAAACGTTTTGATAATGTCATCATTGAACTTTGATACATCAAAGACAAAGTGCGATTGCAGTATCTTTTGCGTCTGTTCTCCGACCTGGCTCCAATTAACTGCATTCAAACCATCTTTGAAAAGCGGCTCAAAAGATTTGAAGTATGCATCGGTGCCTACAACTTCTGGGTGTGCGCGCAAAAACTGCATCTCCACATCGGTGTATGCTTCGCGTGCTACATCCCAAGCGTTTGTCATTGCGGTTACAAATGCCGGTGCAAACATGGTTGTTTGTTGCCATTCAATAATAACCGGCTTGCCGTGTTTATCGTGGGCAGAAAAGTGCCCGGCTGGATGTTGTGCGTTGTTTTGATTACTCATTGTTTTTTTACTTTCAAGACTATAGATCGTTAAAATGCCCATGCCAAGGCATACAAAAAATGTTATGCGATGAGCATAAAACATGTTTGGTCCTTACAAAAAAATAAAAATAAATCAGATTGATTAAATGAAGCGCGCCACAGCTCTTAAGCCGTGGTATCAGCTTCATTCCGCCGTAGCCCATCCGCCGTCGCTCTTCGAGCTATGGCGGGATATTCACCATCGCCATTTATCCTCAGGCTTAAAAAGCCTTGGGTATTCTGGCGAAGGCGAATAAAAGAAATGCCATCACGTGCGTGACTGCTCACGCCGCTGGTTTTTTAGATGACAAGGTTGATTGAAACTTTCATAGCATGTCCCCTTTGAATCCTAAATATGGGAACTAGAATTATTAATAACCTCTCTAAACTATCACAAAAGTACCCCTTGTGCAAAACAAGCATGGTTTTGCACAAAACCGGTGGAAAAAAGAGGAGATCGGGTGCTTTTTGGGTTTTGTGCTACACTAGACCATGAGTTTGATAACGATACCGTCTGTCCCTAGGAAAGAATCATGGAAATAAGACCACACCGCCAGAATGGGCGCTTCTACAATGACCCGCACGACTCTATTTTGTTGCGTCTTAAAAACATGCTCAAGACTATTGGGCTTATTGCGCGTTACCGACTCAGTGGCAAGGGGCGCAAAGAGGGACTTTTGGGCTCTGCAACCGTTATTCAAGAGTGGACAGAACGGACCGTTCCCCGTCCCTACAGCGACGAATTGACCATCACTTGGCTGGGGCATGCGACTTTTTTAATTCAAGTGGGCGGCTTTAATATTTTGACTGATCCGGTCTTTGATGAAATTTCACGTGCAGCAGCAGGGCGCATGGTGCCTTCACCGCTGCAGCCTCAAGATTTGCCTAACATCGACGCCGTTCTTATTTCTCACAATCATCGTGACCACATGGACGAGAAAAGCCTACAAGCCTTGCTCAGCCATCAGCCGCACATGTGCGTGCCACTGGGCAACCGTGCGTGGCTCAAAAAACGTGGCTTTAACATGATCACCGAAAAGAACTGGTGGGATGAAGTAACCCTGGAACGTGGCGGCGCAAGCACCCTGACGCTTACCTTCCTGCCGGCATCACACTGGACTGGCCGTGGGGTGTTTGATACTAACAAATCTTTGTGGGGCAGTTGGATGATTTCATGCAACGGCACCACTGTATATTTTGCGGGCGACACAGCCTATGCAAACCATTTCAAAGCGATCAACAAGCGTTATCCGGTGATTGATGTAGCATTGATGCCGGTTGGTCCCAACGAGCCACGCCACCTCATGTACGACGCACACGTAAGCGCTGAGGAGGCGGTTCAAGGGTTTATCGATCTTGGTGCTCGTCACTTTATTCCCATGCATTGGGGAACATTTATGTTTGGATTTGATACCTTTAAACTTCCCATCCAACGGCTTGAGCGTAGTTGGCACGAGCAATCAATTAAGCTTGCTGGTAAACATCTGAATATTGTCAAATTTGGCCAAGCGCTTACCCTTGATCAGCCCGTTGTGCAGCCAACATCCTCTCTTCCATCCCACGAAGCATCACTCTAAAATATCATGATAGCGATCATCTTTTTATTCATCGATTTTCTGTGCGCGGCACTTTTTCAAGAATGGCTTGTTTACAGCACCCTGGCATACCTGATTGCCAGTATTATTACGTTGCGTCAACCTGAAAAAAAGGCCACTTTTTGGATTACGGTTAATGCCTTTTTGTTGCTGGACTTTGCAATCTATGGACGTTTTGGGCTAGGTCTGATCTACTTTTTATTCGTCCTTTTTGCCATCCGAGTGCTCAAAACAGCCCTCTTAAAGGGTGATAAGGCCCTTTTCTTTGCTTGTCTGACCCTCTATTTTGTAATGGAAAACGCGCTCTGGTTCAATCTTCTTATGTATCAGCCACAGCCATTTTTAGTGACAACTATTAAAATTTTTATTAATCTAGTGGTAGGATATGTAACTCTTTGGGGTATGCAAGGCAATCGCTCTCTGAGACCAGTTTCTGTGATCAGAGGGAGGAAAGTCTGGACTCCAAGCAGGAAGGATGCCTCATAAGGTTGAATCGTGCGGGTCAAACCGTGTGTTCAACGCAAATGAGGGGGGTGCAAGCCCATGGACAGTACCACAGAAAATAAACCGCCCCTGTGCTGTAAAACGCGCAGAGGTAAGGGTGAAACCGTGCGGTAAGAGCGCACGCCCAAGCTCAGCAATGTGCTTGGTGGGAAAACCCCATCCGGAGCAAGACAAAATAGGCGCGTCAAGTCTCCTGTTCTTTATGACGTGCGGGTATGTCGCTTAGATAAATGGTTGCCACATTGCAGGCTTTTAGCTTACAATGCACAGAATCCAGCTTATACGCGTGCCACAAAGAGTTCGATCCAATCAATTTTCGGGAGCTGCTGTGAAGTTTTTTGAAAAAGTAGAACACAAAAAAAGATCATTTTCTCAAATCTGGATTATTCCCTTTTTTGGCTTTCTTATCGGTTATGGGGTAGTCAATTATGTGCTGCACAAAACCGATGTGCAGACCCCCAATGTGATGGGTAAATCATTGCAAGAAAGTGTTCAAGTGCTTTCACAGCATCAGCTGGGAGTCCGCATGTTACAGCAGCGCGAAGACGCGACGTTGCCCGAGGGCACCGTGGTAGATCAGCTGCCGCGTCCTGCTCAAAAGATTCGTCCCAATCAAAATGTTTATGTAACACTTTCAGTCAAAAAACAGCCGGAGCAGATGCCTGATCTGTGGGGTAAAAAGCAGCGCGAAGTTTTGAGCTTGATGGCCAAAAAAGAGCATGAAGTTCACGAAGTACAGGTTCATGGGTCCTATCCTCAGGGGATGTGTATTGCCCAAATTCCAGGAGCGCATGAGGTGATCGAGCATAAAAAAGTGACGCTCTATTTTTCGCAAGGCCGACCGGGCGTTTTTATCATGCCCAATGTCAAAGGATTTTTGCTCAAAGATGTTCAAGAAGCGTTTAAGCAGCATGACATCCGGGCCGAGATTTTTCATAGTCAATCGCTGGATCCTGAACACGTTTGCACAGCCTGCAAAATTACCGATCAGCAGCCGGCTCCCGGGGCTCTGGTAAACCTTGCTGGCAGCCTGCAAGTTCAGCTGGCAGTTGCAGCGTAAGTGATGAGTAAAATCAATTCTTTACTTTACGTGTCAATCGAGTAATATTGAAAACACGGATTTATGAGGTTTTTAGGGCTTGTAGTTGATCAAAGAGGCGATTAGATGGACGAATTACATCATACCAAAACGCATGAACATGGCACGTTAGAGCACCACCACACCGTAATGGGTGAGTTGTTGTGTCATTTCCCGTATGCAATTTTTTCCGTTGCCTTTGCTATGATCTGCTTGAGCATCCTGTCATTCATTCCGTTTGGAAGCGGCCATTTTTCAATAGGCTACCGCTTGTTTCACAATTTTCACTTCTTGCATTTGTTGTTTGCCGCCACGGGAACCATGCTGACCTTTCGTCGCTTTTCACGCAATGTGCCGTTGGGCATTGTGGTGGGGCTTTTGGTACCAGCAGTTTTTTGCACCGTTTCAGATGCCTTCTTGCCCTATATTGGCGGAAAAATTGTAAATCTTGATATGCATTTTCACTGGTGCTTTTTAAGCCACCTCGATACCGTTTTGCCATTTTTAACCATTGGCATGCTGAACGGTTGGGTGATGAGCAGCCATCCAAGTAATTTGCATCTTTTTTACTCCTTAGGTTTTCACTTTTTACACATTTTTATCAGCTCAATGGCGTCAATTCTGTACCTCGTAAGCTTTGGCTTTAGCGATTGGTGGGCGCACATGGGCTTTGTGTTTCTGTTTCTTATTTTTGCTGTGTTGATTCCATGTACGCTTTCTGACATCGTAGTTCCTATGGTGTTTGCGCGTTTCAAGAAAAAAACACACAAAGCATCGTGATACATTCGTCATGCTCTTTCATGCTGGGGTAGAATAAATGAGATATATTCGTCTTGAGCGCGTCTGCAAATCGTACGCTGGAGAGGTTATTTTGGATAACCTCAGTCTTGAAATTCCTATGGGTCAGTTTTTTGCGCTGCTGGGGCCAAGTGGCTGTGGCAAAACAACCGTTTTGCGCCTGCTTGCCGGCCTGGAAACGGTTGATTCTGGTCGCATCTATTTGGGCGATCTTGATATCACGCACGTTCCGGTGTACAAGCGCAAAATCAATACGGTGTTTCAACAATACGCACTGTTCCCTCATTTGACCGTTTTTGACAACGTTGCTTACAGCCTACGTATTAAGCGAGTGAGCGAAGATTTGATGCGAGCAAAAGTTCTTGAGTTGCTCAAAATGGTTCGTCTTTCTGGCTTTGAATCAAAATATCCGCGCAATCTTTCTGGTGGTCAACAGCAGCGTGTTGCATTGGCGCGAGCGCTGATCAATGAACCGGAAGTTTTGTTGCTGGATGAACCGCTTGCAGCACTGGACCTTAAGCTGAAAGAAGAGATGCTTATCGAGTTGAGCCAGTTGCAAGACAAACTCAAAACAACTTTTGTCTACGTGACCCACGATCAGTTCGAAGCACTAAC
>JAHFBR010000085.1 GCA_023249955.1 bacterium | reverse complement strand
AAGCAGCCTGCGGCTTAAAAATGGAACCGCCACGCGCAATGCATGAAACAACGCAAAGCCAATGATCAAAAATTTAACGGTAAACGGAATGCGCACCAGCGCAATGATTAGGCCAAGCGCTTTGTCAGAAGCAAGCGTGTATGGTTCATCAGTAACTGAAAGCGTACCATAAAGTGCAATGACCACAGCCACAGCAAGCACAACCAACGACCACCAACAGACGGCATGAGAGGCGTAATATGCAATGTTAAAGAGCGCAAGCAGAGGAAACGCCACCAAAGAACCCAAAATAGTTCCAAGCGGAACACCGGCCGGAAGGCCGCATGATGTTATGAATATAAATACTTTTTTGAGCATGTTACTCATTATTTCTCCACATGCGATAAAAAATACCTGCAACACCAAGCAAAATCATTGAATCAGCAATATTAAATACTGGCCAGTGCCAAGTCCCCACATACAGTTCAATAAAATCAAGCACGGCACCAAACCACAGCCGATCAATCACATTTGAAAGAGCACCGGCAAGAACCACGATCTCTGCAAGCGCGGGCAGGTGATTGAGTATGCGATACAACGTGTAAATGGCACAGCCCAAAACCATGGCCATAATAATAGCGGTAAGCAGCCAAAAGCCAAGTGCTCCATCGGTTGCAAACATGCTCCAACTCACGCCACGGTTCCACGAGATCAAAAGATTAAAGCCGTAGCACACGTTCCAGGGAGTTGTTGAAAGGGTGGTCAACGCCCACCATTTGGTGATGCGGTCGGCCCCAAAAATGGTAAGAAAAATAAGCGTGTTCAAAAGCAAGTTCACATGCGCACCTTCGCGCCAAGATTTTCAACGGCGGCAGACACTTGCTTCCACACGGCATCAATGTCAGTTTTTTCAAGCGTCTTTTCAGTATCTTCCAACCATGCACGGAATGTAAGCGAACGCGATGTGGTTGCTTCTGCCTGTTTTTCAAAGAAGTCGATCAGATGGACAGATGTGATGAGCGCACTGGTTTTTGCAATGTTATTTTTAAGCGTTGCCACTTCAAGCGTTGGTGGCACAAAAAGACTGATATCAAAATAGGTATCTTGGTATTTTGAGATCGATTTATAATGCATTGCTGCAGCTTGCTGCGTCAGCAAGAAATCACCGTCCAACTCAAAAATAAATGCCTGACACACCGCATCAATATCAAGCTTGCTCAAAAAGCGCTCGTCTGCGATACCGGCCATGCCAACAGCAGTGCCGTTGTAGGTGATGCTTGCTGTTTGGAAAGGGCGATACCACGGCAGGCTTTGCTGGTCCATTTTTTTCCAGGCGAGCAGCGCAGGATCAAAGCCAAGTGTTTTAAAGAGATCTTCGATGTGATTTTTGCATTCATAAAAGTCCACGGTTGCGCGCTTTTTAAAAAAGATGCCGGCAAAGCTTTTTTGTTCAACCGGTTCGTTTTTTATTTTTTTCCATACACGGGCACACTCAAAAAATGAAAGTGCGTCGTGATGAATGTGATTGTTGATAATGTTGCGCAAAAGCCCCGGCACCAATGAGGTAATCATACGACTGAAGTGCTCGGAGATGGGGTTAAGCAGGGTCACAGCAGTTTCTGGCGCAAAGCCAAGCTGCGCAAGATACTGATCGTCATAAAGTGAATAATTTTGCTGCTCGATCATGCCAACGCCATGCGACAAAAAGTATTTTGCTTTTTGCAGGCGATCAAACGGCGTACTATCAAACGGCGTACGCAAAATGCGTGGAAGCTCCAGCGGGATGCGCTCAAAGCCGTAGCTGCGCACAACTTCTTCAAGAATATCTTCTTTAATTTTTATATCTTTGCTTGCACGAAACGATGGAACGGTAACCAGGTACGTCGTCTTTTTATTCTCGGTCTGGCTCTTTAAAACGTGAAATTCAAGACGAGACAACAGATTGATCACTTCGTCACTTGAAAGCGTGACGCCGGAACGTTGTTCCAAAAATTCATGCGTTACTTCAATGGTCAGCGGGGCAACATCTTTGCCAACGACGATAATTTCCGATTCATAAGTCGCTTGCAAGCCGCTGGTTTCAAGCAGCTTTAAAAAACGCTCGGTGGTTTGATGCGCTTGCATGGGATCAAGTGTTTTTTCAAAACGGGCCGATGACTCGGTACGCGTTTTGTGACGCTGAGCCATTTTGCGAACGTGGCCGGCATCAAACGTTGCAGCTTCAAAGAAGATCGATTTTGTTGTTGCAGAGATTGCAGAATTTTCGCCACCCATCACACCGGCAAGGCACAGAGCTTTTTTTGCATCCGCAATCACCATGTCGTGTGCAGTCAGTTCAATTTCGTTGCCATCAAGCAGGCCAAGCTTTTCGCCCTCCTTGGCCATGCGAATGACGACGTGCTTTTCAGCAATTTTTTCGGCATCGTAGGCATGTACCGGCTGAGACCAATCTTGCGTAACGTAGTTGGTCAAATCGACCAGAGCATTGATGGGCCTGCTGCCAACTTTGAGCAAGCGGCTGGCGATAAAAAGATTTGATGGCCTGTTTTGAATCTGATTGATGAAAAGACCGGTAAAACGCGAACATGCTTGAGGTGCTTTGTTTTCGATAACAAACGGCGTTACTTGTGTCGCTTTTGAGGTGTGCTCAAATGGCACCAGGCGGCACGGCTTTACAAAATCTTGTGCTGGTCGCAGCGGCAGATTTAAATATGCTGCAATTTCGCGGGCAAAGCCACGATGTCCCCACATGTCGGGACGATGCGTGATGGATTTATTGTCGACTTCTAAAATCACGTCTTCGTATTCAAACGCTTTGCGCCATGCACCTTTGCATTCAGCCTCTGTTGCATCAAGCGCGGGCAGCAAGCCATCTTTTTCTACACCAAATTCGGCAAGACTTGCCCAGACAAAACGGTCGCCCTCTTTTTTTATCAAAAAGCAGGCGTTGGCGCTTGCATCGGAGCGCGCAGGAAGCGTTGCCTGTGTGTTCAATTCAGAAATATTTAACGTGACACCATCTGGTCCAAACTTGGTAACAATGCCCATAAAAAATTGGCTCAGATCGTATGCAACGCGATACGACGCGTCAATTTCAGCGGTTGTTTTATTAAACTGCGTAATGATGTGATCAACGTCCTGGGTTTTCCAGTCTGCATCAATGTGATCAAAGATCCAAGCTAGGGATAATTTCATGGGGTTACCTATAGCAAAAGTGCGTGTCCATAAGGTTCTACCGACATGTTGCCATGATGCCCCAGAACACGTAAAACGTCAATCTCCATCTCGGCCGTTGCCGTCCGGAGGTGGAGCAAAATTTAGATCGGCAAACAATGCCACCAGTTCGACATCCTCAGGCTCCTCAGCATCATCATCAATAGCGGGGATTGGAGGCCGGGCTGGATAATTGGGTGGAGGGGGAAGGAAATGTTCCTGCACATCATGATATTGGTCGTCATCATCGCTACTATCAGCATGTGGTTCTTCTGCTGGAGCCGGCGGCTCCAAATAGCGCCGTGGGTCCTGACAAAAAACCCCAAAATCTAAATCTTGGTCATAGATAAGCGCAACACCAAACAGCTCCATCAAAACGTCATTGTCATAACCCTGCCGTTGACCATGGTCTACAATATGCTGCTCACGTTCAACTTGTTGAGCCAAGGCAGCGTCTTCACGCATGAGATCATTTCTTGCCCGTGCTTGCTGTTCAAGCGCCTGTTGTCGAAATATTGGATAGGCTGGATCTTTGCGAAGACATCGACGCATTTTTTTACTAAAACGAACCCTGCACAAGGGGCATCGATTGTGTACATCGGCAAACTTCCCCTCACTGCCTGCTACCCACTGCACCATACAGCCCTGACAAAGAATATTTCTACATGTATGCATAAACTGGCATCGGGAAACATCGCCACAAATTGAGCAGGGGGCTTCATCGTACACTTCATCCGCAGGATCCTGTTGTTCGTCATCAAGTACCTGGAGTTCTTGTAACTCACCCGGCGTTGGACGTCGCTTGCCTCCTCGCGTTACAATCCACCAACCACGATCCATAGCAGATAACCAAGAGTCATAAAAACTGACCATCAGCAACATTACAGCAAGTAAACGGACCAGCATCTTCATACGCGCCCCTTCGCTCTAAGATCACACTGCGGTTACCTCTTTGATTTTACTGAAGAATTTTTTATGAAGCGATAAAATGCTATTTTTGCCAACTCGATGACCACAAAAAAGCAGATCACGATCAGCATTAGTTTTATGTAGTCAAGATATCGTGGCTGAACAAATGAGAACACGCGTTGACCGAAGAGTATTCGTGGGAGAATTAGTGCCGCGGCCGCAGAAAAAAGCGACAATGCTGTAATAAGCAACGGCGGACGGCTTGCCTGAAAAAAGAATTTTTTTGTTCTGAGTGCATAAAAAAATACCAGCTCGGTCATGATGCTAAAAATAAACCAGGTGGTTTGCAAAATAGGTACAGAGCGTTTCAGAAAGATAGCGAAGAATGCAAAATCAAAAATACTGCACACAATGCCAAACAGCGTTGCCCGGACAAGTATTGAGCGAAATTGGTACCCCTGCGGTTTTTGCAATGCATCGGCCTCTACACTGTCAGCTGCCACTGAAATCATGGGGATATCGGTCAATGCGTTTACCAACAAAATTTGCAGCGGCAACATGGGCAAAAAATCGATAAAGAGCGAAATTAGGGCCATGGTATAAAAATTTGAAAAGTTTGATGCAAGGGTAACATTGAGATACTTAATCGTATTGTTTAGCACGATGCGCCCTTCTTCGATGCCGTCAATAATCACACGTAGGCTTTTTCTGAGCAAAATAATATCGGCCGCATCTTTGGCAATATCTGATGCATTTTCGACCACCAGCGCAACGTGCGCCAGCTTCAACGCCGGTGCATCATTAATGCCCTCGCCCAAAAAGCCGACGTTGTGCTTTTTCTGTAATGTTTTGATAATCAAAAACTTTTGCTGTGGGGTAACGCGGGCAAACACGGCATGTTGCTCCATTGCCTGGCGCTGGGCATCAGGATCCATGCTTTCAAGCGCAGCACCCGTAATAACATCGCCGACATTATGGATTAATCCGATGCGTACCGCAACGGCACCAGCAACTTCTGGCGCATCACCAGTCAGAATTTTTACCGCAACCCCAAGGCGTTGCGCTTTGTGCAGCGCAGGAATGGCTGTTGGTTTGATAGGATCCTGAAACGCAATTTGGCCACTCAAGTCTAAGCCGTGCGCCTCATGCATGGCGCGCACATCAGGCTGCATGGTAAATGTTTTTGTGGCTATGGCAATAACACGGTGACCTTGCAGGCCCTGCTTTTGTGCCCATGCAAGCGCATCGGCATTCAAACTGGAGCAACGATTGATAACCGTTTCAAAAGCCCCT
>JAHFBR010000084.1 GCA_023249955.1 bacterium | reverse complement strand
TTGAATTTGCCCAGTGGGGCATCACCGGCTTTCCCGCACGCCAACACTGCCTTGTGTTGTGGAACCACGGCGCAGGCATCAAAGACCCCAGTATCTGGGGCCGCATGCTGATGAAATGGCGCGATGACCTTTTCGAACTCAATCACAAAACCGGCATGCTGGAACTCAATCGACGCTTTACCGACAATAACAAGACGTATACTGAGTTAGAACACACGCTCAATAAGCGCAAGCGCGGTATCGCATTTAACGATGTCGCAGAGACGTATCTGACCAATGAAGACCTCAAAAACAGTCTTGTAAAAATTAGCACCAATCTTTTGGGTGGTAAAAAAATTGATGTTGTTGCAATGGATGCCTGCCACATGGCAATGGTTGAAATTGCATCCCAAATTAAAAATTCGGTCAATATCATCACAGGATCAGAGGAGATAGAACCAGGACCTGGCTATCGATATGATCTTGTTTTAAACACATTAACAACAACATCCATGACACCCGAAGCCTTTGCTCAACACATTGTTGCCTGCTACAACACTGAATACAATGGCGTTCTTGCCGATTACACACAATCAGCAGTCAATCTTGCATTCACAGCAGACTTAGAAAAAAATATAAGCGACCTTGCCAACAACTTAATAACCATCCTCAAGAACGGTAGCAAAGCCATGGTCAAGGCGGTATATGATGTACGTAATCACTATGCCCTTACCACTTTTTTAGATGAAGATTATGTCGACCTTGCACACTTTGCACAAAACTTTGTTATGAAAGCATCAGAATATGATGACGATGCAAAATGGCCATCATTTTTTAGCTCATCAGAAAAGGTCAAAGTAGCCGAGGCGTGGCGCCAAGCAAAAAATGCTGCCATCGATTGTTACTCGACGCTCAGAAGAATGGTTTTTGCAAATGTAGCCGGCAAAAATTTGCAACGTGCCGGGGGGCTATCAATCTACTTTCCACGCCACTCAATTCATGGGTCGTATCGCAAAACCGAGTTTGCTCAGGCAACAACATGGCCAATCTTTTTGAAAGAGTTCATCAAAACGCGCAAGCGCTCTTTTGATGAGGCAAGTTCTGCTGTTTAATAACAGCTATTGATAAATAAGGGTGCCACGGGTATGCTGTACCCAAGTGTCACCCTTATTTTATTGATAGAATATGGCAGATTCAAAAGATCAAAAATCTCTTTCTCAAAAGCTTTCAGACTATGTTTCTTTTGTTGCAAAACAGCCCAAAGGCTTTGTCTACCGTGAAGAGCGCACAAAAACTGCTGCGCCAAAGCAAGCGGCCACCAAGACAAAAAAACAGGGGCTCGAAGAGCTTTTTTGCAAATACGTTGACTGCCAGGCCTGCCCTCTCGCAACACAAGGCAGAACACAAGTCGTTTTTGGCAACGGCAACGCATCAACGCGCCTGATGTTTATTGGCGAAGGCCCTGGCAAAGATGAAGACGAGCAGGGACTGCCATTTATTGGACGCGCCGGCCAGTTGCTGACCAAAATTATTGAAGCAATGGACATGAAGCGCGAAGATGTTTATATCTCAAACGTCGTCAAATGCCGTCCACCGGGAAATCGCGTTCCGCTGCCTATCGAAAGTAACACCTGCAAAAATCTGCTACTCTTTAAAGAGATCGATATTATTAAGCCCCAAATTATCTGTACCCTGGGCGCTACCGCAACACAAGCTGTTTTGGGCGATGATGTTAAAATTACCAAGGCACGTGGCATGTTTTTTAGTTTTAAAGGCATTCCCGTGATTCCTACCTACCACCCTGCTTATCTTTTGCGCAACCCGGCTGAGAAAAAGACGGTGTGGGAAGACATGAAAAAAATTATGGAGAAGTTCAAGGAGTTATCGGTTTAAATTCTTGACCCCTGAAAGAGTGTGTATGAAGAAACTTGTTGTAGTGGTCTTAGCTTTCTGTGCCATGTTGTTCGCCAGTGTGTCACAGGCGCAAGATTCTAATATTATCAGTGTGCTTAAAGCAAAAATTAAAGTCAGCCCTCGTTATCTCGGTGTTGCGTGGCCCAAAAATCTTGACCACCTTACAACAGAATTTTTAATGCACACGTTTCCCGAAGCCTTCTTTCCCGTCTCAATTGCTCATTCCAGCACAGGAACATTCACAGCAGTAAAAGACCTCGGTCAGAGCCTGCACATACTTCAGGAACTTCGCTTCATAGGCAGAGAAAAATCAAAAGAGTACAAGCTCTTTACCTGCAGTGGCGGACGTTTTGATCCAAAATATAACACATGGGACATTGATGAAAACGTTAAATCTTACCTGAGCGGCAACATATCGCTCAGTAAAGCAATTTTTATCCTGTGGCAATGGTTCTATGATGAATGCGAAACATTTGACGAACTGGCTGAAACAATCTTAGGCGATTGCGATCTTTTTACCAAAGAAGATTTTGCACAAGACCTCAACCGCATCAACGCAAGTATTCCAGATAGCCTTAAAGCAGTCATTGCAGAAAATCTTGAAGCCGAAAGAAATCATCAAATCTTTTTGGCACGCAAAGCAGATAGCCCTTACATGGGCTTTGTTGCAGCACAAGCACTCGTCGAGAATAGGAAAATATGAAGAAATTTGTTGTAGTGGTCCTGGCTTTCTGTGCTGGATTGTTTATTGGAAACTCACAAGCACAGAGTTCGCATGTAATCGGTGTACTTAAAGCAAAAATTAAAGCCAGCCCTCACTATCTCGGTGCTGCATGGCCAAAAAACCTTGACCATCTTACGTCATTCTTTTTAATGCGTACATTTCCCGAGGTTTTCTTTCCAGTCACAATTTTTCATTTCACAATGTCTTATTTCAGCACAGAAACGCTCACATTGGCAAAAGACCTCGATCATAGTATGCGCATCCTTCAGAAGCTTCGCCTCATGGACAAAGAAAAATTAAAAGAGTACAAGCTCCTTACCTGCAGTGGCGAATATTATGATCCAAAATATACCACATGGGACATTGACGAAGACATTAAATCTTACCTGAGTGGCAACATATCGCTCAGCAAAGCAATTTTTCTTCTCTGGGAATGGTACAACGATGAATGCGAAACATTTGACGAACTGGCTGAAACAATCTTAGGCAATTGCAATCTTTTTACCAAAGAAGATTTTGCACAAGATCTCAGCCGCATCAACGCCAGTATTCCAGACAGCATTAAAGCAATCATAGTGGCGAACGTTTTGATCCAAAAGAGAACACATGGAATATTGACGAAGACGTCAAATCTTGTCTGATCGGAGTGGTAAAAGATTACACTGCGTTTTACCCGCACCAGCATTGCCCTCGATAAACACGATGTGCTTCATCTACCCACCCCTATTTTTAAGACTCTACTTTTTACAGGCTGCTTGCTGTTGATCTATTTCTTCAAACGAAAGATCCAGTGGCGCATACGCCAACCAGTCTTTGACATCAAAATGCCACCACTCGGTTGGTAGCGCTATAAAACCTTCAGCTTCCATAAGGCTGCGCAACAGGCTACGATTTGCAATCGCCTTGGGCGAAATGCCCTCAGTGGTATCAGCGTGCGCTCGTTCGGTAAAATCATCAAATGGCGTTGGCATCTCCACTTCTTTGCCATCAGCAAGCGTTACCAACGTAACATCCACCGTGGTGCCACGCGTGTGCCTGCCACCTTTTGCAGGATTGGAAACATAACGTTCATCAGGAACCAATACCCACATCTTGCGCTGAGCGGCAAGCGGACGATAGCCATCAAAAACTTTTAAACCCAAGCCCCGCTTAGCAAGTTTTTTGTGAACATGATCCAGCTTTTCTGCCACAAAGCGAAGCAAGAAGCATCGTGCTTTATCGTAAATCTTTTTGCCGGTAAAATTATTATTTGTCGCATAACGAATATCAAGCTTGATGCCAGCATTGACCGTAGCAACATCAACAAGGTCAGAGCTTGCAGCATATGCTGAGAAAAAAAGAAGCAGATTTAAGACAAAAAAAATGCCTCGCATCACCTTAAAACCTCGCGCAACGCTTGCAGATCAATTCCCTGCAAAAACGTTCCACCATAAAATTCATAATCACCAACACGGGCACCATCTTTGAGTGTTTTAATTGAAACTCCAAAGCGTTCCTTATCCGTAACAATGCGCGTTCTTCGATCTTTATCTTCAAGAGAATCTGCTCCTGTTGCTTCGCCGAGCAAATAATTTCCATCAACGTCATCATCCAGGTAATGCATAATGTGAGTGATGTGTGAAAATGCAGGCTTGGTAGAACTATCTTTTAAGAACAGAAAATCTCCAGGCTCGAGATCGCACGGATCTTTCTTGGTAGCAAACTGATACTGACATCCGGAGTTACGCGGCACACGCAACCCACATGCTAAAAACATAAGATTGACAAGGCTGGAACAGTCAACACTGGTCAGGGCTCCCCGAGCATAGGCGCTTCGTCCGCCCCAACAATAGGGGCTGCCAAGAAAACTATAAAAAACGCTCCCAAGCCTACCGCTCAGCACATTTTTATCGGCCAAATCTATGGCATCAAGAGAGTTCGCATCGCTGATAGCAATAAAACCACGATCGCCATCGAGCAGGTCAACATGCCACCAATCGCCATCGTGCCTTTTGCCATTCAATAAAGTGCCGATTGAAAAAACAGCAAGCGTTCTGGGACTTTTGCTGAGATTAGGCTCCTGGTAGACCCTAGCATATTGGCTCACCACCACCAGATTGCGCGCAGGAAACTCATCTACCGGCGTTACAGCATCTTTTCTGATCCAGCCAGAGCAGTAGTCCCACGCAGCCTCTTTTTTATTAAACCAGGGCTGATCGAATGTTTTAACCCTAATCCAATCGCCATCCTCTTCGCCGGTTGCAATCACCCGCTCGCCATATAAAAGCTGGGTATCATGGTCGGGCACATCTCTCCAGCCAAGCCATGGACCAACAAGCTGTGCCGGCACCGGGGGGTTGGGTTTAAGCCACAAACTTTCGACCGGTTTGATAACCACCATTTTTTCGGCCTCAAGCAACGGGGAAAGGAGCAGAAAAACCATCAAAAAAACCTGTTGAATGCGCACGATTTTCATTTACCATTCTCTCTGTATTTTGCAAGCCCTAAAAACACAGCCGCAGTCTACCACCAGCCAAGAGCAATTGTAAAGTCACTACCCAAACGCCCCTTCAGCACAATTTCAGCCTGGCAATAAAACTCCCCTGGATTTTGTGAACTAACAGAAAAATTATTGTCGCAAATGCCCAAGAAATAGAGAGACCGAAAAATCATAAAAATTTCATCTCTTGTGGCTGCGATTGTTGATAACTTGTGGATAACTTGTTGATAAGTTGTTAATAAGTCTAAAAGCCATATCAAACCAATGATCCACGGGGAACTTTGAGAGGGGGTAAAAAAATAGATGCTCCTGGAG
>JAHFBR010000083.1 GCA_023249955.1 bacterium | reverse complement strand
CTGCCATTATCGCTATCATGGCCATTGGCCGTGGTGCGGAAGAAAAAATCAAGCAAGAAATTCTTTCCGCCGGTGATAATTATATTTTTGTGCACACCGGCAACTGGATGGCGGAAGAAAAGGGCAAAAAAATTAAACGCCGCCCACCACTGTTTACCAACCAAGATCTGGCAGCACTCACACAGTATATTCCAACGATAAAAAAAATATCCCCCACCGTCTTTGCCAAAGAACAGATCTCAGCGTTTAATAACAGCATCAATTCCGAAATAAAGGCTGGCAACGCCGATCTTCTTTCAATCATCGACCGCAAGCTTGCCTGCGGTACCACATTCAATCATGAACACGTTTTAAAAGGAGCACACGTCGTTGTTTTGGGCAGCAAGGCAGCAAAAGAGCTTTTTAAAAATACCAATCCTATCGGCAAGAACATACAAATCAAAAAAACCACGTTCACCGTTATCGGCATTCTCAAGCCCCTGTCCAAACAATTGGGCTTTGGTCACGACGCGAATCTGGACGTCTTTATCCCCATCACCACCTCCGGCAAGCTTGGTTTTACCTCAATAACGCGCGGCAAGCTGCGCTATTTTGCCATCTCCATGCGTTCGTTGCAGGATGTGATGCCTGCCACCAAACAGATCAAAAAACTTTTGCGCGCACGCCGCCGCCTCAGCCTGAAGGAACCGGATGACTTTATGATTTGGGATCAAGCCTCCATGCTCAAAGCGGCTCAAACATCAGCATTTATCTTGACCATGCTGCTGCTGATCATCGCCTCCATTTCACTGCTGGTGGGCGGCATTGGCGTCATGAATATTATGATTGTTTCAGTCACCGAACGCACGCAAGAGATCGGCATCCGCATGGCCCTAGGCGCCCCACGGCGCACCATCTTGCGTCAATTTTTGCTCGAAGCTCTGATGCTTTGTTCGATTGGCGGGCTTTTGGGCATTGTGCTCGGCGCCAGCATCCCCTACATGGTCAGCTATTTTACCGGCTGGATTGTCATCATCACGCCGTGGTCCATAGCGATTGCTTTTACCGCAATCGCCATCGTCGGTCTTTTGTTTGGTTTTTATCCTGCTCGCAAGGCGTCACGCCTTGATCCAGTCACAGCACTGGTTGAGCGCTGAATAAAATTATATACCGCACCAAAAAAATAAGGATGCTGTGAGGCTCATCGAAACAAAAAGTTTAGTAAAAGTTTACAAAATGGGTGAAACCGATGTCACCGCCCTCAAGGGCGTCGATTTGACCATTGATGGTGGCGAATTTGTCGCAATCACCGGCTTTTCAGGGTCGGGCAAATCAACGCTCATGCACTTGCTCGGATGCTTGGATACGCCAACCTCGGGCTCTTTCTTCCTGGATGGTGTTGATGTTGCACGTGCTTCGCGCGATGAACTTGCCCTGATCAGAAATCAAAAAATCGGGTTTATCTTTCAGAAATTTTATCTACTGCCTGATCTGACAGCACTTGATAACGTTGCGCTGCCGCAACTGTATGCCGGCAAAAAGGAGTCTGAAGCACGTCAAGCGGCTGAAAAACTTTTGCAACGCGTCAACTTGGGCGACCGCATGCGTCACTACCCCTATCAACTTTCGGGCGGCCAGCAACAACGTGTTGCCATTGCGCGCGCACTGGTCAACAACCCCCGCATTATTTTTGCTGACGAACCAACCGGAAATCTTGATACTACAACGGGCGAAGCCATCATGGACATTTTTACCGATCTGAATACACAGCAAAAAGTCACCATCATTTTGGTAACGCACGAACCCAACATTGCTGCAAAAACACGCCGCATCATTGAGCTTGTTGATGGAAAAATTATCAAAGACAAAGCGCGGTAAAACTCAAACACCATCGAGCAAGAGCACAAACCGATTAGTCAACCCAGCAGGTCCTGCATCATCAAAAGGTCTAAAGCCATCAAAAATATCGGCCAGATCATCAACATCACCAACCTCAGCACACATGCGAGGTTCAAGCACAAAAAGCTCACCTGCTCGTGCCAGAGAGATAACAGCAGAGGGAATGTGGTGTCCCTGGCTTGAAGAAATCATGTCATAAACATAGTGAAACGAAAATCTATCATATATTTTTAACATAGTGGCAAGCATCGTACAGACCCACGCATGCGTATCAAGAACTTTTTTTCGCCACTTAATTTTTTTCTGATTCAGCTCTTCCAAAAAGACGCTCACTTGCCGTCCCAGTTGCGCGGCACCACGCTCGGAGAGCGGCAACAAAAGCCCGGTACGTAGAACGTCATAAACCACGACCGGATCGATCTTTTTGCTACGACTATCACAACCCCGCTTGAGGAGTGGCTTAATCTGGCAACTCATCTGACTTGCCTCTCTTTTGGTAAAGCCAAGCCCATGATAAGCCTGCTTCAGTCGCCGCTCAGCAACCGTAAACGGATAAATATTTGTAGAGAAAAAAAGTAGAATTACGCCCAACGTAACGTAGTGCTTGCAGCCCATGTCCTTCCCCCTTGTTTAGAGAGTCCCTTTTTGCAAGACAAGCATACTATGACGGTTTGAGCCTACAGAGATTGATCGCTTTTTGGCAAAGACATAAAAACAAGGCGGCGTTCTTTGCTGCCGAGCTTGTATGATTCGATTTTTGAGATCAGTGGTTTGGTCTTGACGTGGGGTTCCCACTCTTTTGAGGCCCAATACACCAGCGTGGATTTGTTGTAGGGACAAGCGGAACGAAACATTCTGCTCAGCTCAAGATCATCAAGCGCTGCGCGCGTTACCAGGATATCGGCAGGGTGGGCGGTATTGCGCAAAAAGGTTCGCCAGTCCAATCCGCACACCGTGACATCGGTCAGGCCAAGAATTTTGATGACATCGGCCAGAAACTCCTGTTTTTTCTTGGTTACCTCGATAAGAATGACCTTGAGATGGGGATACATGATTTTGAGGGGAATGCCAGGAAAGCCGCCACCGGTTCCAACGTCAACGATGGATTGAACCTTGGACATATCCATAAATTTGGCTAAAGCCAATGAGTCTTCAAAGTGCTGGCGCACCACACCAGAGAGTTCATTAATGGCCGTAATATTGAAAAGCTCGTTACACTCCATCAGATAGGCCACATATTTTTGGAACTGATGCAGCTGCTCTTTGGTTGGTTGAACGTGCTCTTGGAACTCTGCCCATACTTTTTCGGGCGGTTTTTGGCGTACTTTCATGGTGATTCGCTTTGTTTAGTTTTCAATTAATGGATTTTTGGCTCCTGGTTCTGATAGGCTCAGTATAGGGGTTTTTATCAAAGAAATACATTACTCTTTTACAAAAGGGTAGGGGCGATGAAGGGATTTTATAGCATTCTTGCGGCATTGTGCTGGCTCACCATCAGTTTCAGTGGGCTTTTTGCCGATAACCGTATCATTCTATACCTCAGCCACGCACCCGTCGGAGCCCGCGCCCAAGCCGAGCAAGAAGCCGCAAGCTCCAGCCTGGCACAAAAAATTGCCCACATGGAGACCAAGTCCCCTGGCACCATCAGCCAAAAAATGGTCAAACGATCGCTCAAAAGCAATCTGAAGCCAAAGCTCAGTGGCCTGGTGGCACTTTATGGCGGCTACATGGATATTTCCGACCCTGATGGGCTCATTGCATTTCCACTACGCCACGCCACCCCAAAGCTTTACCTGGCCATCACCCCACGCATCACCTTGGCTAACGTTAAAGAAAACACCTACTCGCACCGCGAATATGTGAGTGACAACGACAGTCCGGTAGCCCTGTACGTCTGCGAACTTAAGCAGGACGAGAAGAAGAATTCGTACTGGGAGATTCAAGAGGCCAAAATGCCGGAAGATAAGAAGATCAACCCGCTCACGGTGGTCATTTTGACCAGTCCTAAAAATATCTTTGTGCCAACCGGGCACTTTTTAACCACTCAAAACCCGCAGCTCATTTTGCCAGACCTGTATGTCATTGGCCGCTCCAGCACCGATGACGCGCTGCTGCAAAGCCTTGATATCCGCCAGTTCTTTGAACCGGTCAGTGCCCAGCAAAAAAAGGCATCTGATAACGCGCTGCAAAAAATGATCTCAAATCTTTAATACTATACCGCCCCACCCGCTTTGTGTCATTCTGAGTAGGGGAGTCACAAGATCAATCATGCCATGAACGGGGGGAATTATGTTTATGCATGGAAAAAAAATTATTATGGCAAGTCTTCTGTTGTTAGGGTTATGTTATGCAAGTTGCGGAAAGAAAAAATTGCGTTACCCTAAATATAAAAAACAGCCGGTAGAAAAAATCATCCGCAACGATGACAGACACATTACACAGCACAAATAAAATGGTGTAACCCATAACCCAGGGAGTCGTGTATGAAGAAGGCAGCCAAGGGCTCATCGTGTCACTGCAAGTGTAAAGGTTGCGAGTGCGGAAAAAATTGCAAGTGCAGCAAGAAATGCTCCTGCGACAGCAAAAAATGTAAATGCTAAGGAGAGCATGATGATAAAGCGTTTATGCCTTGCGATGGTAATTGCTTTAGCATGCGGCACCGCAGCTGAATGCTCACAAAACATCATGGTGGTTAAAGGCTGCAACTGTGGTAAAAAGCAGCAAGATCCTACTCAAAAGGGCAAGAAGAAAGTTCAAAGAAAGGTTCCACAGGGCCCGACAAGACGCGTAAAGTAGATTTAAAAAAGCCATTCTTACAGGGAGCGCCGTCGTGGCGCTCCTTTTTTTATCAAACATTGTTCATCTCTTGACCTCACACCTACCCATTCTTCAGACTGTACTCCAGGAAGTAAAAATGACCACGTAAATCAAAGGAGCCTGATATGTTCTTAAAACGTATCGCCTGCGCAATCATTCTTGCACTCTCGCTTGCCACCATTTCGACTTACACGGCTGAGGCTGTTAGAACCAAGACAAAAACAAAATCGCAGACCGCAACCTGCAAAAAATGCGGCTGTCACCATCGCGGTGCATGCAAGACCAAGAAGCATTGCGCAAAGTGCAATATGCAGAAAAATCTCTGCAAATGTCCAAAAGGCATGGGTAAAACTCGCAAAACTGGTCGCAAGTCCCGAACAGAACGAAGAACCAGCACATGCAAATCTTGCCACTGCAAACCATGCACCTGCAAAAAATAAAATATCTTTCTTGAGATAAAAAAAGGGCCTGCGATCTGCGGGCCCCTTTTTTTGTTACAGACGATCTAAACCTTTTCGGCGGCTCTTTTCAAACATAAACTTAAAGAACCAGATAGCCAGCATCAGATAAAAAGCGTTCAAAACGTAGCTGATACAAAGATATTTTACGGGAAACGTACCGTCAAAGAGCACGGTCCGCATGCCTTCAAAAATGTAGACCGTGGGAAAGCAGTACGCAACAGTTTGCATCCAGTCAGGAAAAATAGTGATGGGATAGTACACCGCACTGATTG
>JAHFBR010000082.1 GCA_023249955.1 bacterium | reverse complement strand
ATTGTCTTTTTGGGTGATTACACCAATCGTGGGTCATCCAATATTGCGGTGATCAGTGTCTTGTTAGATCTTTTTGTAAAAAATCCTGAACGCGTTATTGTGCTGCGCGGCAACCATGAATCAGCGTGTAGCAACAAACGCTTTTTTGAGCGTCATGTCCAGGGAGCCAATGCTTGCCCAACGCTTTTGGCAGAGCTATCCCAGCATTTTGGAGATCGCTACACATTCCCTGATTTGCTTGAATGGTACGACTTTTTGCCCATGGCGCTGTATCTGGGCTGGCGTGATGATGAGCAAGAAACGTCATATCTTAAATTGTGTCACGGCGGCATAGAAATTGGCCACACACCGCATGACTTTTTGGCAAGTTCTGCTGAGTATTCGCTACTCGAAAGTATCGATCGCCAGGGGTTTTTAAAGGGCTACGCTCAAGCTGATTCAGTCTTTACGCAACAGATCAGTCATGCGCTGGATTACCCATGGCCAGAACAGGTCAGCAAAGATTATGTTGCCACACATTGTTCCAACCAACCGATTGAAATTACTGCCTATCCGCAGCACGTTTCGCTACGCTTGGGCATGTTGTGGAACCATTTTGCAACGGAAGAAAATGAGGGCGTTGAGTTTGCGCTATCACCGTTGCGCCGCACGCTGTATCTTGGCAAGCGGCTGGTGCAGGCTGTTTTCACGCGAGCATCATCGCCGCACGTAACCTTAAGGGGCCTGTTTCATGGTCATCAACATTTGGACGAAGCGTTGCCCGAGCAGGGTTTAAACAGCACCATGCTCACGCGTATTCGTCAGGACAAAGGCTTGGTCAGGCAGTGGGGCGGCATGGTTTATACGCTTGGCGCCTCGGATGATATCACCGGCTATCACTCGTTTGTTACGCTTTCGCTTAACCCCAAAAAACCCTCTGTTCAGCACTGGTACAAAAAACCGAATGATGCAGATTATTCTCTGCACATGATGGACCTGTTTTAGATTCGTTTGTTTATTGTTTCTGGGAAAAATCCAATATCCCGTTCGTGGTGAGGAGCCCGAAGGGCGTCTCGAACCATACGAACTCTCTGGGTATTTTATGAAAAAATTTTATGTATATATGCTCCAGTGCTGCGATGGCTCTTTTTATGTTGGGCATACTGACGACTTGGAGACCAGAATGGCAGAGCATCAAGCTGCTCGGTATGCTGGATACACCAGTTCACGCTTGCCGGTAACATTGGTGTATGCGGAGGCCATCGCATCTCGTTACGAAGCACTCGTTGCTGAGCACAAAATCAAGAAATGGTCTCGCAAAAAGAAAGAGGCGCTTATTGAGGGTGACTGGAAGCGCATTTCGGAACTTTGTAGCCGCAAAAAAACATAAGTTCGTGTTTGTGTTCGTATGGTTCGAGACGCTCGGACGAGGTCCTCGCTCCTCACCACGAACGGGATACAGAACACAGATTTTCAGGTGCAACAATAAATAAAGCTAATCCAGCAACGCCCGCAATCCTGGCAAATCGTGCAACGGGTCAGCAGATCCAAGGTATGCCAATGTCGCGCCACCACCGGTGGAAATAAAACTTATTCTATCTTCAAGCGCAAAATGGTGCACTGCTGCAACCGTGTCGCCACCACCAACTACGGTGTGGCCGCTGATTGCGGCAATAGCACCTAAAAGTGCCTTTGTTCCCTGCGCATAATCCTCTTGTTCATACATGCCCATTGTGCCGTTGGTAAAAACGGTTTTTACCCCCTCCAAGCTTTCGATAAATAGCTGGATGCTGTCCGGGCCGATATCAACGCACTGTTGCAACGGTTGTATTTTGGCGACGGGGACTATTTTAGCAGGACTGCCAACCGGCCCATCAATGACGGCAAAGTCGACGGGCAGCACCAAGCGGACGTTGTTTTTTTGAGCAGTGGTGCCCAATTGCTGAGCGCTGCGAATGGTGGCCGTATCAAGCGCCGTGCCCAGGCCCAGGCAGGCCTGCGCCAGCATGCCGCCCACAATGCACACCTGCGGCCTGTTGGCCGGCGGCTGCTGAAAAAAGTGCTGCAGCAACGGGATTTTATCCTTCGCCTTGGCCCCACCCATCACCAGCACAAACGGCTGCTGGGCACTGGTTTTAAGGGCATCCAGCTCCTGCATTTCGCGTTGGACACACAGCCCAATGCAGCGGTCTGCGGGGGCAAATTGCTGGGGCAGCAGGGTGAGCGAGGTATCGGCCCGGTGTAGGGCGCCAAAGGCGTCATTGACGTAAACGTCGGCCAGTTCGGCCAGCTGGCGTGCAAAGGCGATATCCCCCTTTTTTTCTCCTGCGCTTAATCTGACATTTTCAAGCATCTGGACGTCCCCAAACCCCTGGGCCTGGAACCAGGGCATCAGGTTCTGGGTTGAATACGCTGGATCGGTGCTGCCGGGCGCAGGATTGCCAATGTGGGTTGCGATGATGATACGTGACGCCTGCTGCTGTTGCAGGTGCTGGAGCGTTGGAATCAGCGCCCTGAGGCGATACTCATCACGCGGCACCCCATCAGCAAGGGGTACATTCAGGTCAGCCCGTACCAGGACTCGACGACCGGCAATGTTACAATCTGAAATCTTTCTGAGGGCCATGGGACTCCTTTTTTAAGCTTTTTGGCCATAAAATAGCCCATTTGCAATTGTTTAATGGATGGGCTATGATGAAATAACAAACTGAATTTTAAGCGTCTTGGGTAGCACCGTTGAGTGTAATGGCATCAGCATACAATGCCTTGTGCCTCAAGCTCAATGACTGTGATCAACTGCTTAAAAGACGGTTTGATAGATGAGTCCAGTGAATGGGTGCGCGTGTGCGCATCATGTGTTAAAAAATGTTAGTTGTTTCCATACGTTTATTTTTTTAGGAGGTTATTATGGAATTTTTGAAGAAAATGACATTCGTTGCGTTTACCGTAGCAATGGTTGCTGGTGATGCAAATGCAATGCATGAAGTTAACGGAGAAGTTAGGTGGATTCGCAATGGTCGACTTGCTAGTGCGCAAAACGCCGCTGCATTTAGAGCCGAACAACAACGTCTTGCCGTTCTTGCTGAACAACAAGCTGTTGCAGTTCAAGTTGCTAATGTTCAACCGGAAGAAGAAGTTCCACATCAACTAGTTCTTCAGCCTACGGTTGTCATTACTCGTGATGAATTGAGAGAATTGGGCGCTCTTGCTGCTCAACAAGATGAAGAAGATGTTGTCATGCAAGACGCAGTTGCTTATGATGCTGCAAATCAAGCTGTTGTAGTTCAAGCTCCTGTTGTTGCAGTTCAAGTTGCTAATGTTCAACCGGAAGAAGAAGTTCCACATCAACTAGTTCTTCAGCCTACGGTTGTCATTACTCGTGATGAATTGAGAGAATGGGGCGCTCTTGCTGCTCAAGATGAAGAAGATGTTGTCATGCAAGACGCAGTTGATCCAGAACTCAATCGCGCTGCCGAAGAAGAAGAAGAAGATCTTTTAGCTGATGCTCAACGCGAAGTACGTCCTCGCCTAGCAGAAGGTCAAGTTGGTGATGATGAAGCTCCGATGTTTGAAGAAGGCCCAAGCATTTGGGGAACCGTAGCAACTGGTACTGTGTCAGCGTTGTCTGCACTTGGTGCTGTGCTATTGCACTCAGATGTAGCAACATTGGCTGAAGCTGGTTTTGATGCTGTTCCTGGAATGGCCATATTGTCATCGTTGCGTAACGGTTTTGCACTTGCAGCCGCTGGTGCAGCTGGTTATGCCGGTTATCGCGTTATCAATCGCAAGAGAGCTCGTCAACCAGATGCTGCTCGTCCTGATCAAGTAGATGAAGAAGACGGCGACAATGACGGACAAGTCGACTAAGCTATCAAAATAGAAAAAAATAAAAGAGGGCCTGCTTTTTTAATTAAAGGCAGGCCCTCTTTTGTAGACTCACGAGGAGGTTATTATGGAATTTTTGAAGAAAATGACATTCGTTGCATTTACCGTAGCAATGGTTGCTGGTGATGCAAATGCAATGATCACAGAACATACAAATTTACGCGGTAGAACGTACTATATGCGGGGTAGCACAAGAACCACCAAGGCTGCTTTTGAGCGGCAAGAACAACAACGTCTTGCTCTTGCTAACCAACAAGCTGTTGTTCAAAATCTTGCGCGACAACCTGGGGGTCAAGCCGGAGATGTAGGAAATCTAGATCAGGTTGATGAACAAGAGCTGTCTGATGAACAAGAAGTCTCTAGCGAAGAAAGTGTGTCTGTAGAGGATATGCTTGAAGTTGTAGCTCCCCGAGCCCAAGGCTTGAAGGCGCGTGTTGTAAATTGTGTTAAAAACTATGCTCCCTATGTTAAAACCTATGCCCCCTATGCAGTAGCCGCGATTCCTACCCTACTTGCTGGCATGCAACATCATGCACGTAATGTTGTGTACGAGGCGTGTCATGATACGGCATCACCATTTTACCATGATTGTTACATATACCCTGAAAGCAGCCTTGCGCTGTGGGAATCAAGCCGTAACATGTATTTGGGCCTGGCAGTTGTTATTGTTGCTGGTGTTGCGTTGTATAAAAACGGCACATCGTGGTTCACGTGGTGTAAGAACAAAGTCAAATCAGTTCTTCCCGCTCGCGCAGCAAATACTGATGCACTCCCAGCTGCAGATGAAGCCCCAGAAACTGATTAAGCTATAAAAACATAGAAAACAAACAAAAGGGCCCTTTTTAATTAAAAAGGGCCCTTTTTTATAGACAAACAAATGCCCATTTGACATTTTATATGGGCTTGGTAAGCTGAAAGCATGATAAAAATAATGTTACTGTATTGTCTTATGATAAAACCTAAATGGGGGATATATTCATGAAGAACGTTCAAAAGATGTTACTCGCTATCGTTTTTGGTGTGTTTGGTGTTGTAAATGCTGAACAAGCTCAACCAGAAGTTCCTGCACCCGCAACTGAAGCGCCGGCTGCTGAACAACCGGTTGAAGTTAAACCAGAAGCTCAACCAACAGAAAATGATAACAATGTCGAATCAGATCAAGAAGATGATATGACCGACGAAGATAATGCCGAGCTTGAGGAGTTCTTAAAAGAGCTTCAAAAAGATATGGCAAACAATCAGTAATAATTTTTGCATAAAAATAAGTTATTGGGATGAGCTGCAGATGCCGCATAGGCATGTGTGGCTCCTTGCCATCAAAAAGATTATCGTGTGGAGATTGTTATGAATCTGTGGAGAAAAATTTTTGCTCTCGCATTAGCATGTTCGGTTATTGCCGGCAATGTTGATGCCATGAGGTTTTTTGAAGGTCTTTACAGTTCTTTAATCAGAGCCACAGCGGAACCAGAAGAACGTGGGGCTAAGCGAGGTCGTGACAAGGGTCAACCGCAAACAGAACAGCCAGCACCATTAAAACAACTTCGTCGGTCCCAAAGAATTGCGGATTTACAGGTGCCTTGTAATAACTTTGGCGAAACGCCATTGCATGCTGCAGCACGTTAC
>JAHFBR010000001.1 GCA_023249955.1 bacterium | reverse complement strand
ATTTCGCATGATTCGTGATGGCTACGCCGATTACATGCTTGCGGGTGGAACCGAAAGCTGTGTGACCCCGGTGGCACTTGCAGGCTTTGGCAACATGCGTGCCCTATCGACCTGGTCAGGAGACCCAGCAGCCGCAAGCCGGCCGTTTGATCTCAACCGTACCGGCTTTGTGATGGGAGAGGGTGCGGGGATCTTGGTGCTGGAACGTGCAGACCTGGCCCTGAAGCGTGGTGTACGGATTTATGCTGAGCTGGTTGGTTACGGAGCCTGTTCTGATGCCTATCACATGACGGCCATTCACCCCGAGGGTGAGGGAGCTGTACGTGCGATGCTGGCGGCAATGGCGGATGCTGGCATTCAACCATCAGACGTTGGCTACATCAATGCCCACGGTACCGGTACGCCCATGAATGACGCAACTGAAACTATTGCGCTCAAAAAAGTTTTTGGTTCTCATATTGATCCTACAACCGTCGGACACGCTGCGGTCAGCAGCACCAAATCTATGACCGGGCACTTGTTGGGCGCTGCGGGTGGTGTTGAGGCTGCGTTTGCTGCGCTGGCTCTGCATTATCAACTGTTGCCGCCCACCATCAATCTGGATGACCCTGATCCTGCCTGTGATCTTGATTATGTGCCACATGTTGCACGCTCTGCACAAATTTCTCATGCACTCTCAAACTCTTTTGGCTTTGGCGGCGCCAATGCGGTGCTTGCGTTGAAGCGGTGGAGATAACAAGAGCCCTCCTGGCCGAAACCAAGAGGGCTCTTTGGGTGCCCTAGCCCCCATAAAAACTTATGGGAGTTTTGGGTGGGTTGGGTGTTGAGAGCTTATTAAAAGTTATTCTGCAGGCTCTTCACCCTCGACGCTGTCGTCATCTTCTGCGTCTACTTCTTCTTCAGCATTAATTGCATCTGCTAACGCAAAGATTTCTGTTAATGCAAAGATCTCTGCGATTCTGGGTGCGAGTTCTTTATTTTTGCGAGCACGGTCAAGCTGCTTTGCTGTTTTCCAGCCGCAGAGCCAGCGATACGTTGCAGCTTCCATGGTGGCGCGAGCTGTTGCGAAGAGGTCACGAGCAAATTCTTGCTCTCGGACGAGTTCAAGAACAGTGTGAACAGCTGTTGCTGCGTTAACATCGTTAAGAGCCAATTTGCTTGTAGTGACAATATATTTTTTGAGAGCTTCGTATAGCATTTGATATATTGGAGCAACGTTGATACCAAATGCTACTGCTTCGTTGGCAGCTGCAATGGTTTGGCGTACGTGAGTATACGGAACAAGCTCGTTGGTGTTTGCAAGGGTATGTAATGCTTCAATACAGTTAATTACTATTTGGTTGCCGTACGTAGCGCGGAGTTCAGCAGATGATGGATCTGCGTTAAGCAGCTCAACAATAAATTTGTATAATGTTACAAGGTTTACATCATTAAGGTTCTCTGGCGCGTGCACATTAACGAACCATTCAGCGTATTGGCTGATGGTATTGATGTTAGGTACGGTTGGTTGAGGCAAGTTAGTCATGATTTTGTATGGAAGAATGATTTGCTGAAAAACGTATTCCATAATCATTGCGCCATTAAGGCCCATGCGGTTTAGTGTTTGTGCCATATGATGATTAAGATCAGGATGTACGTGATCATCAATTGCTTGCATGATATGGTTTTTGGCATCACCGGTATTATTTATGATTGTATCAAAGTATTGTGCAAAGCCTTGCATCAAGTGTGCATGGGTAGCTTCGACCTCATTAAGGTGAGCGATTCTCTCGGCCATACCGTTAATTTCATCACTTGGTTGTGGCAAGTACTGTTGCATGTATGATGTGTTGTCACACGTTGCATTACATTTCAGCTCAAATTTTTGCTTTGTTTCGTTAATAGTTGCTAGAGCTGTGTTGGTTTGTTCAATATTTTTTAAAACTTGATCAACAAGGTCGCATGCTTGGCGAGCTGGTTGTAAGTGTTTAGGATAGAGCATGCTTTTAAAGCGACCATCTACAGATTCGTTAACGATTGGAACAAACAATTGTGTAAAACCAAGAATTTTGGTTTTGAAAGCTTGTAGTGTTATTTTAACCGGTTCGATATCAAGCGATCGCTGGTCTGCTGCGTTGAAAGAATCTGTAATGTTTTGCAAGATTGTTGCGCAATGGCGAGCAATGGTTTGCATGCCTGAAAGACAAATGCCGGTTGTTTGTACACTATGAATAAGGTTGCTGTTAACAGTATTAGCACATTCTGTTAGTTGAGCTTGGCGAAGCTGAATAGTGTCCAGCTGCGCTATTTTTTCATTAAAATTTGCCGCAGCAATGATCGCTCCTTGCACCTCGTCAAGATTGTGAGTAGCCTCAGCAAACGTTGCTTGAAGTGTTGCGGGTTGACGATACATGGCCTGAAGTGAAGTCATAGATGTTGGTATGCTTGCCAATGCGCATACGCTTGCGATGAATAATAAGCGTACGTGTTTCATAATAACCTCCAGTAAAACACCATAACCTCCGGTACGCAGAACACAGCTTTTCTGGCTGGGTTTGCGTTATTATTAGCTTACAATAATAATTTTGCTGGCACAAAGGCCGTTTCGGCCTAAAAACCACCAAAAAGCGTGTTGAAGGCGATGCTGGGGTTACAGGAAGAAAAGAAAGCTGGGGATGGAGAAAAGCGAAAGGGGAAGGCGAATGCCTTCCCCTGCGTCATATAATATTCGGTAGATAACGCGTTATATCGAGAGGCCGCCCTTCAACCAGACAGCGTAGTTTTCGATATCAGCATTGGAGGTAGCAAATTCGTATGATCCGCCACAGCCAACCGACCAGCGGCAATGTTTGTACATCGTACCGCTGTAGCCAAAGCCAGCAAAGAGTTTGTGGCTTAACAGAGACGGTGTTTTGACGGTGGAGATGTCAAGAAGTGATCCAATGTTATTCAGGAATACAGCAGCGGGAACGACCAGTGGGCCTGTTGTATCATGGGCTCCAGCGGCGATTGCCAAATTTTGACTAAAGGCAGCCTTCGCGTGTACCGTTTCTTGATCTCTCCAGAACAGGTTGTAGCCTACGTCGATAGTGAAGTTATTGCTGTTAAACGCGAAATCAAGCGAGGTATCCAGCATGCTGCCAGGCTTGACGGTGAGGCCTTGGGTAAGAACGTTGGCTAAAGGAAACAATGCTTTGCCAGTTTGTGCTGTACCAGTGCCTGCAGGATCTGTAGTTCCAGCTAGGAAATACTGACCAAATGGCACTCCTTTTACACCCAGTGTTCTGCTCTCAGTACCCTCAAAAAGGTATTTGTAGCGAGCAACCCACAAGGCGCGGAGCGTCGATTTGTCCGATCTCCACAGCTCAAGGCCGGCATCAAGGCTTGCGCCGAGTCCGAAGTGGCGGCCGTTGCCGTAAGCGGCATCAAACAGATACTCACCGCGTACCTTGGTTCCGGTTGGAATGGTGACTTCAACGCTGATAAATGCGTGGCGTTTTTCTTCATCCAAATACTTGTAGCCAAGGCCCAAATCGATGTCGGCAATACCTTGTGCGGTACGGCGGCCGGCAATTTTTGCTTTGGTGAGTGGATCTTGGAGATTGGTACCGTCATCAGCTGCAAGAACTTGAACGCGTCCTGCAAAAAAGTCTTCCAGAGTGAATGTTTTGGTACCAAAGGCTGGTGTTGCATGTCCATCAGTGACTTTGAGGCCCATGGTGTTGGCTACGTGTACGAACGGCGCGCTGGCTTTAAAAAAGAGCCCTGCAACAGGGTGATTCACGTCTTGGAAAAAATCCAAGCGTGAGCCAAAGACCTCTTGCTCTGGATTGAAAGCGACGGTGCCGCGTAAACCATCGGCTCGAGCTCCCTGGTCGTGAATGATCAAGCCCTTGTCGAGATCAGCAGCTTGAGCATCCGGTGGCAACAAGCCAATTTTAAAACTATTCTTGCCGTTGCCAATACCAAAATATTTACCTAACTCTGCAGCTCGTTGTGACTTTTGATAAAACGGTGCTGCTTGAAAATGAGAGCGATTCGTGACTTTGTGTTTTTTGTATGCATGTTGATGCCACGTGGTGTACTCCATGGCGGTGTTAACACCGTGCGAGCGGGGGGACAGATACGTTTTTTGTGAATAGCCTGAAAAGCCTCGTGCAGCAGCGCTACCCCATACCAAAGCAGCAACCATAAAAAGATTGTAAACAATCTTATTGTACGTCATTCTTGGTCTCCTTTCTTTCTTACCTTTTTTTGTGAAGCGACGCGCTGTCGCTTGTGGTAGTGACAGAATGATTTTTTTGAAACTACACCTGAGGTTAGCCAATCAAGAATTGAATGGCAAGAGTTTTGTAAGGAGGTGGTTAATGTACTGTGGTGATGATTGGTAGAAATAGAACAAGGCGGCCGCATGGACCGCCTTGTGATCGAGCTTAGTGTCGATTGCTTGTGCCGTGAAAGTTATTTGCCTGACGTTGCACCAGTCGTTTGACGTGTCGTTGTGGTTGCTTTCTTTTGGCCACGCTTAAAGAAGCCGCGTTTCGCTGGCTTTTCGCCTGGCTTGCCAACCGTCTTGCGTGTTGTTGCAGCAGCGCCTTTTTTTGGTGCGCCCGTTTTTGCACGACGCGTGGTGCGTGTTCTGCGACCACCCTTAGGAGCTACGCGTTTTCTTGGTGTACGTTGTGTACGTTGTCTTTTTGTTGCGCCTCCAGCACCTTTTTTGGCGCCTGCTGTTTTCTTAGCCTGTTCTTGTGATACTTTTTTTCCAGCTTGAACAAACGAAAATGACGTCATCAACAGCGCGGACAGCAGCGCGCTGGATAGTATTCTTTTTGTATTCATTGTTTCTCCTAATCCCCCGCTTTTTTTAGCTTTTCGCACGGCACATCCGTAGCGTTAGTTTTATTGTATCAGGGCCTGGATGTAAAAATAAAGAGTTTTGACAAAGAGAAATGAAAAAATGGCAAAATTGCTTAAAAAAGTGGTTTTTTGACAGGGTTGCACCCTTGGATCCCCGCACTAGGGTCTGCGCCCCTAGTGCCTGCTCTACCCGTCTACGCTCAGGGTAGCTACGACGGGCAGGCGCGGCGACTGGCCTGTCCGCCATAGCCCATTGGCGACGGCTGGACGCTCCGCGCTGCGTCTGCTCGATTACGCTTACAAAGCAAAATATCTAGAAAAAACTTGCGCGTACGCAAACTTAAATAATTGTTCCAAATCAGCGCGTCCGAACAGGCGTAGCGCGCAGCGCGGTCGCCGTGAGTACGCCGCGTAGTGGGATCCAAGGGCGAAGCCCTGGTGCACGGAGGTGCAGGAGGTGTTTGCAAAAACATCTCCTGCGTTTGACCCTTTGGGCGGTGCAGGCCTGTCCTGAGCCCTGTCGAAGTGGGTGCAGCCCTGCAAATCAAAAATTTGTTCTTGATTTATTGGGGAAATAAAAAAGGGCCGGGAAACCCGACCCTTTTATGAAAGCTATTTTTGATAAAAGCTTATTAGAAGCCGATACCAAGCTTAGCCCAGATACCCCACATATCAAGCGCGGAGTTTTCTGAAGCAAATTCGTATTTGCCACCGACGCCAAGCATCAGAGGGTTATCCCACTCTTTGAAGGTAAAGCCAAGTGCTGTGAAGATGGTGTGTGTGAATTGTGATGGGGTTGAGGCTGTGCCAAGATCAAGGCTATCTTTGCTGAGAATGGAGGCTGCTCCAGCTGCTGCGTTGCCATCGGTAATGTTGTTAGCGGCAACAATTGGGTTAGCGAAGGCATTAGCGGTGTCAGCAGATCTTGCTGCAATTGTATAAAGGCCTGTCTCAAATGTATCTTTCAACTCAACATCTTCATCTTCTCTGAAGTACATGTTGTAGCCAAGATCAAAGCAGAAGCCGCCATTGTTGTATGCAAAAGCAAGGACGCCATCAAATTGGCTGCCTGGTGTTACATCAACATTGAGTGTTGTGACGTTTGCTGCTGGAATGAGTTGTTTAGCGCCTGCGGCATCTCTTTTGCCAAGCAAGAAATATTGGCCAAAGTTTCTGCCCTTGATACCAAGTGTTCTCTTTTCGCTATTTTCAAACAAGTAGCGATATTTCATCTTGAGCATAACTTTGATGTTGTGGTCCATATCGCCCCAAACACGTGCGCCTGCGCAGAAGTCGCCGCCAAGGCCAAAGTGCTTGCCGTTACCAACAAGTGCTTCGAACATGGTTACGCCATCAGCTTCATCGCCTGTTGGAATCGTTACAGCGATTGCCAATGCAGCATGGTATTTTTCTTTGTTCAAGAATTTGTAACCAAGTGCGATGTCAATATCTGCAACGCCTGTTTCGTCTGAGCTGACGATTTTTGCGTTAGTAAGTTTGGCTTGCAAGTTATTGGCTTGTGTGTTTTCAAACTCTCCACGGAAATACTTCTCAAGATTGTTCTTAAGTGAAGTGTCAGCTCCTGCTGCAAGGTTGGCAGCGGGCAAGGTTCCGTTGCTTACTACGCTGAGTTCTGGATCATTCTCAACGTGAACGATTGGAAGACTGGCACACAAATAAAGACCTTTGAGGATTTTGTCTAAATCTTGGTGATAGTCAAAGCGAACGCCATAAAAACTGTGTTCTGGGTCAAGGGCGATTGTTGTTGTTCCGGCTTCTGCTGCAGCTTGAACGTCTGTTCTGTCACGATTGTGAATGATGTAGAAGAGATCAACATCATTGCCTGCAGAGGTTAGGCCACCGACGTTACCGGCTGCTGCGGTTGAAAGAGCGTTCAAGGTGATTTTGCTCTTGTCTTTTACCAAGAAGTACTCAGCCGTTTCGCTTTCATTTGCCGAATGCGAATAGAATCCCGTAACTGCAAAGTTACCGCCGAATTTATCTTCAGCTTTTCTGCCAACTAATTCATGAAATGTTGTGTATTGCATTGGAAGTTGAACGCCTTGCGAACGTGGCAACAAGAAAGTCTTGTTGGTGTGCGCGTCAACTTGCGCAGCACTCACTGCAAGGAGGGAAACCAAAAGTCCCTTTAACATCTTATTCATATACGTACCTCACACAAAAAAACTGTTGTATACGTTAAACTTACTACCTTTTTTGTCTTTTATTTCGTATTCATCGAATCCCGTGCATCAGCACGAATCTATAAAGACATGCATCGCGAGCACGTGGTTAATGAAATAACAGGCATGTGCAAAATTTCCTTTGTGCGACCTCCTTTCCTCCTCGCGGGTTCGATTAAACACCGATAACTACCCCAATCGCATAGCTTTAACGTCGCATGTGCCAGCCGCAGATCAGTATTCCGAAATAGCAAATACTGAATTACAATGATTAGGCTAACGAATGCATATTTACATATCAAGCTTCTTGTGCAACAGACCACGTTTGGCGCGTATTTAAGCACAGTTTGTTGTTGTAAGTTGTCGATCGGTTCGTGTGTGGCAGGGGGTGATGAGCAATCTCAATTTTTCAAAGCCGCGTTCAAACGATGTTTGTTGCAGTTATGTGTCATGTTGCGGATTGTTTTTGTCTTCATTACTCAGGTTGAGATAACAAACATAACGCTTCGAGATTAAATCAATTTTAGATTTTGGCAAGAGGGATTTTTTTGTAGGGTTTCCCTACGACCCTTTTTTTAATCCCTCTTTTTCCCCTGTTTTTGCAAAGTGACGGCGCTACCGTCATATTGAGTCTCAAAGTGACGGTGGCGCCGTCACTTTGCAAGCACTAGATAATCTCTTATTATTCTGTGATATAATTGATGCAACAAAGACAATCAACCCTTTGACAGGAGGCACCTATGCTCTGTGTGCGTGAAAAAATTTCGTTATCAGAACTCAAAAAAATGTCTGACAAAATGTTTGGAAATTTAGTCAAAGCAGTCGTCGACGTCGAACAAAGAATAATGGTAGTTGATGCTCCCTTTCACGCCGACCAAGAGCAATACCTTTTAGAAGAAGGCTCAGCTCAAAAAAATCTTTGGGGCATCAATCTTTATCCAGATAACTTCGGAACACCGCAGTGGATTGTGTTCGACTCCATGATCAACCTCCGTCCGGGATGGGGAAATAAAACAAGAGGGGTTGACGATCCCAAGGTGCAGGAACTCATACGAGAAATTATTACAGCATTGGTGACAGCATGATCATACACAAAGGCCTAGAAGACGGCCGCTGGTTCAAATTTTCTGTCGCCGAACAGCTTGCAAATGTTGGCATGGAAATTGAAAGAACCATTCACTGGAAACGCGCAGGCAACGCCGAATACAGCAGAATGGCATTTGAACGGGCACTTGAGCTTTTAGATTTTACCAAAGCGGACCCCAAAAACCGCGGGCCTCGCCTTAAAGAAATCTGTCGCGTACGCGAGGTTCTTGTTGATCATTTTGTTTATGACAATATCTACCAAAGCACCGATGAACAGTGGCAAGAGTATTTTTACAGTTTTAATTATGCGGCTGCTTTGCAACGAGGGCGATAGTTTTTTGTTCTTTGGATTTTAAATGCGAAATAAATGCGAAAAGATTCGCGACATTTGCCGATCTGTTCATGGTTTTGAGATCACGAAAATTAGTAGTGGGTCTTCACCCCTCGATAGAACTCGGGACAGGCCCCACACCCAACCCAAGAATATTATTTTTGATTTGCAGAGCTGCGCCCACTTCGACAGGGCTCAGGACAGGCCTGCACCGCCCACCCATTCGACTACGCAACACTGCGTGTTGCTTCGCTCAGGGCGAACGGAGTGGAAAAAAACGTCACTTTTAAATAATTGCTCCAAATAAGCGCGTCCGAACAGGCAGAGCGCGTAGCGCGGTTGCCGTGAGTACGTCGCGTCCGTGGGTCCAGGGCGAAGCCCGGTTCGGGATTCCTAAGGTGTTCGAACTCAACACCTTAGGTCGGGCGTGGGGTGAAGCCCCACAAACAAAAAATTATATCTTCTTTAATCCCAAGTCAAAGGAGTGGAACTCTTTACAACAATCCAAACTCTTGACCACCCCTCATCTCCTTGCTATCGTCAACAGAGCTCAGTTAAAAAGGATAAAAAAAGGAGAGCTGTATGAAAAAATTTTCTACGGCGCATGTGGGCACAAGGTTTGTGTTCGTAGCGCTTGTCACGATGTCTGTTGCGCAGGCAAATGATGATCTGATCACACGTTCGGTAACGCAAAAAACAACCGCCCCCGCCGATGTCGATTTTGCCACCACCGTTTACGATCAAGCAAATAACAAGCTGTATCTCGGTGCCGCTGGCGTAACAGAAAAAAACCCCCAGGCCGCTGCAGTCACCGTTGCACAATCAGTGCGACAAACAGACGGGGCAAATAAAGGTAAAGACAAAGTTCTTTTGACCGGACTTGCAACAACCGGCGATCTCAACAATAAAAAAATCTCAAAGCTCGCTCTTGCTGGCCCTGATAACGACCGCAAACTTTTGATTGTGCGTGATGGCGATGCTGGTAAAAAAATTGTTGTGCAAAGCAGTGCTGGCACCATTGAAAGCGCTGCACTTTTCGATGCCGCTAAAAAACCTGTTACCATCAGCGGCCCTGTTGTCGCCGTCGCCGGCACCGATGCAAGCGACCCGCTGATTTTTGCTGCGGTAGCGGATGGATCAGCAAAGGGTGCCAAGACCACTGATATTCCAGGAACACCAAGCAAAGATATCCTAGAAAAAGTAACCATGGATATTGCGGCAAAGACCAAGGCTGCGGTAGCATCACAACTTCTTGCAGCTGATGCTCTATTTCTTAATTCAGTAAAATCGCTTGTAAAAACCAAGGCTGATAAAAATATTGATGCAACCAACCCATTTGCACCTGTTGTGAAAAAAAATGACACAGCAACGGCTGTTCATAGTGCTGCAGAGAAGGCTGGTGCTGATGTTGATGGCAAAGAAGTGATAGACAAAGCGGTAAAAGTACTGTCGTTAGATAAAACTAAAGTCACGCCTGCGACTATTAACTTCACCACAGGCAAGCGAATGCAGAACGCGGCCATCGTCAAGAACGACCCCGTTTTCTTTACCCCTGGCTTCCAAAAAGATAAGGCTCTCGAAGCTGTTGCAGACGCTGTTTACGCGGGCAGCGATAGTGATTCTCTCCACAACGGCACCGCAGCGGCACTTGCTGGCGGCGTTGCATGGGCACTGCGCTCAGGAGAAACGCCACAAGTTTCAGACGTTGCTTCAAAAATGGCAATTAAAGCTTTATTCAAAGAAGGCGCAGACCAAGTTGCTAAAAAATATTCAGCTGCAGGAAAAACCATTGCTGCCTATGCCGCAAACAAAGTGACCAATGATGGACCAACGCAAGGCGCAGTTGCTGACGAAGTAAAATATGACCAAACTGACGCTGACACCAAGAAGCTCGCACTCACCAAACGCGTCAACAACGCCGTAACACAAGTCCAAGAGAAAGCAAATATCAACCCAGTCACCATGGCTGTCGTCACCGCCCTTGCGCCAACGTTTAACACAACATTCGATGGTGCCACAGGCATTACCATGAACGAAGCACGCGCGAAAAATGCAAGTGTTGAAAGTATGGTTGACGCTGCCGCCACTGCAGCCGCAGCAGGCGGAGCTGACACCGCAGCAGGTGGTGTCGAGACTGCGCTGAGTGGCATGATTGGTCGTGCGATTGGGAAATTTAAGTTTGCGGGACAAAGTGTAGGCCCTGCGGATATCGTAGCTTCCGCAGAAGGTGATGTTAAAGGTGATGCCACAGCAATCACGGCTGAGTTAGAAAAGGTAGGCGGAGCCCTTAAGGACTTACCAGTCGCCAAGCACGTTGTTAAAGCGATCGATACAGACTTAGGATTAGCCGCCGGTGGAGGCGGAGGCGTGGGCGACTCAAAAATCTCCAAACCATTTTTCGCTGTCGTCGAAGCTGCCGTAAAAGATCTTGCAGACGGCCGCATTCCACAAGCTGCTGTAAATGCTTTTACCGCAACACAAAATGCTGGCGGAGATCTTGATAAAGCAATCGCAAAAGCCGCCGTTGGCTCAACCGCCGCCACGTTCAAAGATTTGATCAAGCAAAACGATATGCAAAATGTTGCAGGCCAGGCAACCATTGCAAACGCCGTCAACGCCGTTAACGACCTTGCAAAAGCAGGCGGAGGCCCCCTGGGTGGCAATAAAGCAGCAGATGGCAGCGCGGCTGCGTTGATTGGGACGTTGGGATGGGGAATTAGAGCGGGACAGAATGATAGTATGGGAACACCCGACACAGCCATTGTTGATACCAATGCTGGGACAGTTGATACTGAAATTGTCAAGCCTATGCTTGGCGCACTTGCAGCAGCTCCAAATCTTATGATGGCGGGCAATGCCACAGCTCTTAAAGCTATCACCGATCTCAATAATGCCGGCGATAAAAATGCCGATGCCGCCCGAACTGCCATCGCCACTGCAATCATCACAGCTGTTAAAGCTGGACGTGGCACTGCTGTAGCGAATGCATTTACTGCGGTAAATACAAACGCAAAAACACTCGTCGCCAAGGTCCAGACTTCAGCTGGAGGGGATGTGACCGCCATAAAGAACGTAATCACATCAGATCAAATCAAAGATGTTGCAGCGAAGCCAACAAGACCACAGGCTGTCGCCGTCGTTGATGCTCTTGTTATGCCCGCTGGCGCCCTGAAGGATAACAACAAGAATAATGGCCCAGCGGCAGCCCTCATTGGCACCCTTGGTTGGGGCATTGCAAATCCTTTTGAGGTGATCAACAAAAACGCAGCGTACATAGATCTGATTCTTGTTAAACCGCTGCTTACAGACCTTCTTGACAAGGTTGTTGCTCCAACAATCAATGATACTAAGCATGCTAAGCTTGTCGATGCCATCACCATGCTCAATACTGCGGGAGGAGCCAACGATACCGCCCGTTTAGCCATCGCCGATGCAATTCTAACCGCTGTCACCATGGGTAGAGATGCAGCACTCAACAGCGCATTTCCTGCTGCATCAACCGAAGCTCAGCTTCCAACGACCGTTGCCGCATCCACGGGTGCGACTGCAAAGGATATCGCTGACTTGATCACTCCTCTAGGCAAAGGGAAAGTAGAAGGTATTGCCAAAGCAGATCCAATCGCTGCCGCCGCCACCATCGTTGACAACCTTGCCGTTCCCGGTGCTGCAGCAGGCGTCCTCGTTGCCAAAGACGCCGACGCAGGTGCAGCCGCCGCGCTGATCGGAGCGCTTGGCTGGGGCGTGCGTAACACGTTGGTTGATACATCAGAAAAAGATATCAAAACGAATTTTGTTGAACCGATGCTTGATGACCTTGCAAAAGCCGCAAACTTTAACGGTAACGATGCAGGAGCGGCTATCGGCCAGATTGGTGGCGCTGGTGCTGCCAAAGATGAACTTGCTAAAGCAATTCTTGCTGCCGTCAAAGAAGGCACCAAGGCTGCTGTAACCAAAGCAAACATGATCATTGGGGATGGCGTAGCAGCCGCTGCCAAAGCTCCTGCTACCGATGCAAAAGCACTCAAAGATGCACTTCTTGCCATCGCTCAGGGTGCAAGCAAGATTGAGGTAGCTGGTGCAAATGGTGTTGAAGATGCTATTGCAGCAGTAAATAAGTTCCAGGATATCGCGGAGGCTGCTGATGCTACAGCTGCTGCGGGCGTTGCAAACGTAAACGTCATCACCGCAAATAAGCCACAATTTGGCGCAGCCGCTGCAATCGAAGCCGCGCTTGGCTTTGCCGCGCGCAAGGTCACGATGAACAGCGAAGAGGCACAAATTAAAGCTCTGCTGAGCGATGGAGCCAGTGGTGTTATCGACAAACTTAAAACAGCTGCCGCAGGAAATTCGATTGCACAAGCTGCTATCTCAAAACTTGCAACAGCAATCCAGGCTGGCAATGAACCATTTCCTGCGCTTCAAACCGGCATCAAAGCAGCTCTGGCAAAAGCTACTGGAGATACAGCAGCATTTACGGCAACAAAATTGGTTCCAAAGAGCGCCATTGTTACCGCTGCAGCCGCAGCACTTGCGGTCGATGGAGCCAACATTGATAAAAGCAAATTTTCTGCGGCTAACTTGCAAGCAGTTGCCAACGCTGCTGATCTTAATGCCGCTGCCGTTGCAGCCGAGGGTCTCCCAATCGCAGATACCATCGAGGCCGGCGCTATTGCTTCGCTCAAAGCAGCTTTAGGGTGGGCTATCCACGATGCCATCGTCACGGGCGGCCTTGCGCGTACCTGGGCAACTAATGATGTTGACAGCGAAGGTAAAAATCGTGGATTTGCAATTCTGCAAAAGGACGGAGCTAACATCGCTCTCAAAGATCCAGCTGATGTTACTGCCGCAGGCACCAAGGCACTTGCGCTGAATTTAGCAGCAAAAGATATCACCGCTGCCGATCGCAACGTTGCATTCAGTAACCTTGCTGGCGTTGATCCAATGAATTATGCACAAATGCTTGATGAAAAAGTCGCCATGCATTGGGATAGCAAGCTTCAGCGTTTGTACATTGGTTTAAATAGTTTAGGCCGCGGCAATGCCGATGATGCCGCCAACCCAACCATGGTTGATGAAGGCAATGATAAAACCGGCGGCGTTGTATCGCTCCTGGTTGCAGGCGTTGATAATAAAAAAGCATTCATCAAACCGGTGGTCGTCAATCCTACCAATAAACTCGGTACCGATCCTGAACAGCAAATTGTCGGCTTCCATGAGGACGCTGGAAATAAGCAGGCTTGGCTTGCAACCGCATTCGCTGTACGCACTATGCACACCAGCACGGGCAAAGACTATGTGATTGTTAATGGCGGTGTTGCTGACGGCGACACGAAGGAGCTCAAGTCTTGGGTCTTTGCTCTTCCTGTTATGCCTGCGGGGAATAACAATGCTGGACAGTTGGCAAAAGTCGATAACGCTCAAGACGGTCTTGCAACGCTGGATGTAAACAAGGCGTTTGAATTGTTAGACTTAGACATTGTTGGCCACGAGTCGCCAAAGGTCGATCGCAGTACTACCGATAACACCGGTAACCCACTGGTCGTTGGTGCCGATCCAACCCTGATTGGTGGCGATGACGCTGATAAAACAATCACCGACATTCAAGTCGTGGGTGATGCCGTGTACGTCTCGCTTGCTGAAACACGTGCTGCTGGCGCAGGCAACGTTGAGGCCGGCATCTTCCAAAGCTCGGCAATCTTTGACGAAAACGGCCTGATCCGCGCTTGGTCGCCATGGCAACGTGTTGCAGGAACCACGGATAAAGTAGCAGGCTTTGGGTTCAACAATAAAAACGCTGGCTTCATGTGGCTTGATGGTGATGGAAATCAAACCGTCAAGGCTGATGCATGGGGCAAGAGCGAGGAGGTTGCAGCAACAAGCAGAAAACTGAGCTCAGAACTTGCAAAATCTTTCCCAAGCGGCGTTGCGCGTGTTGTTAACTTTGATGAAAAGACCAAGGGCTTCAAGACCGACGAGTTCTCGATGGCCGTTGCACTGGGGAATAACAACAAGATCGCGTTGATTCAAACCGGCGTTGGAGCTCCGCTTGAGCCAACGGACGATTTTTCGATGAATGATACAGTTGTTGTGCTTGACAAGACGGCATTGAAGACCATTGCACCGCTGACCTGTGCAGAGGTAGCACGACGCGATGATAAAGATGAAGGCTTCCTCTACGTTGGCGGTGAAAAGGGCGTGGTAAAAATCAGTGTTCCATGGGATAGCGAAGCCCCACCAGCAGCTGGCTTAGCAGATCTCATGGGATTTGGTGTAAAAGACTTTATCCCCGTTGCTGCTCTGGGTAGTGATATCAGAGCACTGGCGGCAAAGAGCCCTGCTGGTCTCTTCACAGGCAGAATTGCCGCACTCGGTCTTGAGCACATCACCACCATCGATAAAGACGGCAATTTAACAAAAAACCTCCCACTGACTGATCAATTCGGTCTCGATCTCTTGCTCACTGAAAAGCTGGCGATCGTTGCAACAACATCAGGATTATTTAAAACCGATGACTTGGATACACTTGCATTAACTCAAATCCCAGGCATTGATGGTACACCGGTTCAGCTTGTTCTTGTACCAGAACATAAGGGCGGCTTGAGCGATGGGAATCTGTATGTGTTGGCCGTTAAAGGATCTGAGACCAAGGTATATCGCTTTAACGTATCTGGTACGGATGTAAAACCGATAGGCACACCAACAGTTATTAACCTTGGTAAATCAAGAACATCAATTTCGACCGATGGTTCGGTACTCTTCTCATCCGGCACACCTGACTTAGTAGATATGCGCACCTCTGATAATTTAGCCGCCGCACAGTCAATCACTTCACTGCTCAATATTACTACCGCAAATCCTGCTGGTGGAACCCCTGTGCGCGATACGGCATCAGGTGGCTTGGTTGTTGCAGGCAACTGGGGCGTCAGAGTTAACGAGTAATGGTACGGTAGGGGCGGCATCAACCGCCCCTACAACTCTTCACGAAAGGTAAAACTATGAGTTTGTTACGATACACAAAGCACACCGCAGCTGCGGTCCTGTTGCTGACATCCGCGCAGGCAAACGCCTTTGCACCAACCAACTTTTTTCGTTCATATGACGCAGCCATTCAGCTGCCGTTCGCTGATCGCGATACCGATTTTATGCTTGGGCTGCAGGTTGAAGCGGGCGAACGCGATAAATGCCGTAACTTGAATCGTGATCCACGCAATGTTTTGCAAATTTATGATGACACGCAGGCGACGTTAGCAATGATAGAAGATCCTGTTCCTGGTGCCACTGCAGATCCAGCATTTGTTGCAGCCCGCTTTGGTGTGCTCACAGCACTGGGAGTAAGCTTTGACCCCCCCCTTCCAGCAGACGGCACGACCGGACAACTACTGCTCACCGGTAATTTTAAAGAAGCCGATTTTACTTTCTTAAGCGCTTATCATTTTTTACACTCCAGAACCTTTGGCACTTTTTCGTTTTCTGCATTTGTTCCCGTGGTCTACAAAAAAGTTAGTAATGTGAGCATTCTGGATCTTACCGATCCTAACGCAATAATTGGTGGAGGCATTGTTCTACCACGCGGTACACGAGTACAACAGTTCCTCACCAACGATCTCAAAAATAACGTCAAACGCATGGGCAACCTCAATCTTGACGACTGGCAAAAAACCGACATTGGCGATGTTTCATTCTTCATCGACTGGCGCAAGGACGTCCACACCGAGCATTCACTTTTCAACACCGTCACATTTTTAGCCAAGCTGGGTGTAACGTGCCCAACGGCGGAAAAGCGTGATGAAGATCAAGCATTTTCCATGGCACTGGGCAACGACGGCGCCTGGGGCATTCCGCTGGGTGTTGGATTTCATGTTGATCTGATGCACCACGTCACGGTCGGTGGAAATTATGATGTCACGTTCTTGTTTGATGAAACACACAATCGTCGCCTGAAAACACATCCTAACCAAACGGAATTTTTGTTGATCAACAAGGGACGTGCGACCAAAAAGCATGGTGAAACGTGGCAGGCTGACGGGTTTATTCGTATTCACCGGGTCATCAAGGGTTTGTCGGCAAAATTTGCGTACCAGTTTGTGCGCCACAACGAAGATGAGCTGACGCCAAAGACTGCAGGCTTTGATAAAACAATTATCAATTCTGCCCGCAGCTTGAGGGCATGGCACGTGCACAACTATATTTTCTCGGTTGATTATAATTTGGCGCCGCATGGCGATGATGATGAAGATGCGCATCGTCGCATTGTGCCGCAGATTTCGTTGTTTTTTAAGTTTGCTGATGATGCTAAGAATTTGATTGACACTCGGACGATTGGTGGACAGCTTGGTTTTAGTTTTTAGTTTTTTTTAGAGAGAATTTTGAGGAAAAGGGCCATCGAAAAATCGATGGCCCTTTTTTATTTGTATAAATTTCTTATCAAGGAGCTCCACTCCTTGACCTGGGTCAAGGGTCCTGTTACGAGGACCCTTGACAATCCCGCGTACCAGGGCTTCGCCCTTGGATCCCACTACGCGACGTACTCACGGCAACCGCGCTACGCGCTCTGCCTGTTCGGACGCGCTTATTTGGAGCAATTATTTAAAAGTGACGTTTTCTTCCACTCCGTTCGCCCTGAGCGAAGCAACACGCAGTGTTGCGTAGTCGAATGGGTGGGCGGTGCAGGGCGCAGCTCTGCAAATCAAACATATTTTCTTTAATTATTTTAGGGAAATAAAAAAAGGGCCGGAAATTCCAGCCCTTTTTTGAAAAGCGTTTTTGTGTTTCCGCTCAGAAACCAACCCCCACTTTACCCCATACGCTCCATTGTTGCAGCGCTGAGTTTTGATCTGGCCATTCATACTTGCCACCGGTTGCAAGGAGCCATGGATTGGAACCTTGGCTGACGTGATAGCAAAGATTGCCGTAGAGTGAGTGTGTTGTTTGTGATGGTGTTTTTGCGCGATCGAAGTCGAGTGATGCGTTGGTCAGGATTGATGCTGCACCGTTTGCTACGTCACCGTCAATACGATTGCTTGGGGTGATAGGAGTAACTGGGGCGCCAGCAGCAACCACAAGAAAATCTGCGCTTGTATCGAAATTTCTTGCTGCAATGGCATAGATACTATCAGTAAATGTATCACGTAGTTTTACCGTTTCGTCTTCGCGGTAATAAAGGTTGTAGCCAAGATCGACCGAGAAGTTGCAGTTGTTGTAGCACATGTTCAAGACGCCATCAAATTGGCTGCCTGGTGTGACGTCCATGTTGAAGGTCAGGACGTTGGCGGCAGGGGTAAGTTGTTGAGTTGCTGCTGGTGAATTTGTTGTAGCTAACAGATGATACTGGCCCCAATTTCTACCCTTGATACCAACCGTGCGTCTTTCAATATGCTCAAACAGGTAGCGATATTTTGCAACCAGCGCAAGTTTGACGTTGTGATCGTGTCTGCCCCAGATGCGTACGTGCGCATCAAGATCAGCGCCGACGGCAAAATGTTTGCCATTGCCTGCAAGTGGTTCAAACAAGTAAACGCCTTCGGCCTTGTTGCCGGTTGGAATGGTGACGGCAGCTGCGAGTGCGATGGCAAAGCGTTCTTTGTTCCAGAAGTGATAGCCCAGGCCCATGTCCAGGTCGGCAAGATTGGTAGTGCGTTGTTTGCCGCTAATGCGCGCGTTGGTTAGTTTGGCTTGGTGGTTGTTACCAGCACCTGTGTTTTCAAATGTTCCATTAAAGAACTTTTCAACAACTGTTTTGACAGGTGTGTCAACGGGTGTAACGTTATCTGCTACCAAATAGTTTCCGGCTGCCGAAACAGCAATTCGAACATTATTTTCAACATAAACAACCGGGACGTTTGCATAGAAATACAAACCGTTCATGATCTTGCTCAGATCTTGGCGATAATCAAAACGAACGCCATATGACTGTTGTTGCGGACGGAAGGTAACTTTGGCGGAATGCGCGTTGGCGCCTGCTTGCTCGTGGATTAGATAGCCGAGATCTAGATCAGCAGCAGTAGAAATTGTTGTGTTGGCAGCAACTGCTGCTTTGGTCAACGTGATACTATCTTTTTTATTAAACAAAAAGTACCGCGCAATATCCTCAGATTCTGTGGACCCTTGATAAAAACCGGTCACTTGCAAATTACCACCAAAAGTATGGCCGACCTTGCGTTCAAACAGTTCGTGAAACGCGGTGTATTCCATCGGCAAGTTAACGCCGTGTGGACGCGGTGCAAGATATGTTTGGTTGGTGTAGCGATTGCTCGCTTGAAGGTGCGTGGCGCTGATGGCCAAGAGGGCACATAATAATTTTTTTATATGCTTATTCATAGCAAAACCTCATTGAATAGCTAAGAGATGTACTTACTTTCCTTTTCCAGACAGACATGTTCCCACTCTATTGCACGTTCTGGCAGTTTGTCAACAACATTGTTGTGGTGTTGGCTGGCAAGTGGCTTGTGACGCCACAAAGTGCGTGTTACACTCCAAGCAATTGAAAGGAAGCCGCATGAAAAAGAAACAAACGACGGTGCGTGATTACGCAACGCTTGTTGAAAATATTAAAAAGCGCGTGTGCGATGCACAATTGCAAGCGCTCAAAACAGTTAATCGCGAGCTGATCATGCTGTATTGGGATATCGGCAAGGCGATTATCGAGCGACAAAAAACAGCGGGCAAGGGAAAGGCTGTTGTCGAAAGGCTTGCGGATGACTTGCAAGCGGCATTTCCCGACATGCGCGGGTTTTCAGCTCGCAACATATGGCATATGCGTGAACTGTACGACTCTTACGGCAAAAATCCAAAACTGCAGTCACTGACTGCAGAAATCAGTTGGACGCATCATGTGACCATTTTGAGCAAGTGCAAAGAGGCTCTGGAGCGTGAGTTTTACATACGCATGACCCGCAAGCATGGGTGGAGCGTGCGTGTGCTGGCCAACCACATTGACGATCAGACCTACGAGAAAACATTTTTAAATCAGACAAGTTTTGACAAGACGCTTCCCGAGCCACTACGAACGCAGGCAAAGCTTCTGGTCAAAGACGAGTACACCTTTGACTTTCTTGAGTTGGGACCTGAGCATAGTGAGCGGCAGCTTGAAACAGCGCTGGTGTCCAAGGTTGAGCCATTCCTGCGCGAGATGGGTGGCGTCTTTGCTTTTATCGGCACCCAGTATCGACTTGAAGTTGATGATGAAGAGTACTTTATTGATATTTTGCTTTTTCATCGGCATCTCAAGTGTTTGGTAGCGATCGAACTTAAAATTGGCAAATTTGTTCCAGAGTATGTTGGCAAGATGCAGTTTTACTTGGCGGCGCTTGATGACATGGTCAAAATTCGTGGCGAGAATCCATCGATTGGGATCATTTTGTGCAAAACAAAAACCAAGACAACGGTGGAGTATGCTTTGCGCGAAACAAAAAAGCCAATTGGTGTTGCAGCTTACCGTTTGGTTAAAAAATTGCCCAAAGAGTTGAAAGAACAGCTGCCTTCAGCAGAACAGATAGCGCTGCTTTTAAAAGAGATTGAGTAAAACTGCAGACACTGTCTGCAGTTTTGTTCTGAGGAGAAAATCTATGCTTGATCCAATACTGATCGTGATAGCCACGCAAATCATTATCGAATCACTGCCCATCAGCAGTTCGGGGCACCTGATGCTGCTTGAACAGTGGTTCAGCCAGCGTGGACAGGGGTTTAACATCGCACTGCCCGAGCATTTTGATCATCTGCTGCACGCACCGACGGTGGTGATTGTTGCGCTGTATTTTAAAAATGCATGGTGGGGCTTGGTGCGTAAGTTGTGTGTGGTGGGGCGCACGTGGCGGGCAAAAAAATTTTCATATGCCGCGCTGCCGGATAGTCACAAACGTTTGGTGCGGATGGTGGTGACGATCGTGGCCATGATTGAGGTTGCTGATTGTGCAACGGCCATCTGTTATTTCGCGATCAAAAAAGCAATCAAACGTGGTGTGCCCGTGCAGAGTCTGCCGGTGCTGGTGGTGGGGTTTGCGGTGACCGCCGTCATGTTGTATGCAACGCGCTTTGCGCCAAAAAAAGCAGTTAAACTTTCGTGGGTTGGGCGTAGTCTTATTTTGGGCTTGGCGCAGGGTCTGGCGTTGCTGCCCGGCATTTCACGCTTTGCGTGCACCGTTGCCGTTGGTCAGTGGTTGGGCATGAGTCGGCGTCGTGCGTTGCAAACGTCATTTTTACTTTTCTTTCCCCTGATGCTTGCGGCATTGGTTGGGCATGGCATCCCGTTGCTGCGTCTGCCTGAAGTGCGTGCGCTGGTGTTGCAGCCATCCAGCTTGGGCGTGGTGGTGGTATGTGCGTTGGTGGCCTACGGCCTGTTTGATGGTGTGTGTCGCATGGCGTTGGCGCGTACGATGTGGTGGCTGAGTGCGTACATGCTGGTGCCGCTGGGATGCGCCGTGTGGATGATGCGCTAGGTCTCATGTTTTGACGAGTACGTACCGCGTTGCCTTGCCTCGGCCAACTGATCTTAAAACATTGAGTTGGACGAGTTGCGCAAGGCGTCGTGTTGCTGTTGCACGAGGGATACGCAAATTATTGATGACATCACCAACTGCTATTTCGGTGCTTGTTCTGAAAAGATGTAAAATGTCTTCAAGCTCCGGTTGCTGATGAATGCCTTGCAACGATCGCTGAGGTTGTTTTCGAAGGTTAGACATGCGTGGCAAGATGCATTTTATGTAATTTTCTCCTTCAACAACCTCGGGTTTTGGGAGTCCACGTTTCGCATAGTTTTGGAATGCTGCTATAAAGCCAGAGCCCAGCTTTTCGATGTAACCCATTTCACGAAAAATTTTAAAGATGATAGTATTGCGAATGTAGGATAGGCCTTGCAGGAGGTTGTTTGTATCTAATGGTCCCGGAAAGCCGCCGGGGCTAAAAATTTCAACACGATTATCGTAGATGGCGATCTTTGTTGGAGCGGGAAGATGATAATTGCGATGAATAATTGCGTTGATGAGGAGTTCTCGTATTGCTACCTCCGGAATTTCCAAAACCTCTTTGCGACGTGGGCCAGTGATGGAAAATGCTTTGTTGAGGTTTGTGACAATAAAGTTGTACGCCTGGTTGAACTGTTCAGTCAGTGTTCCCGTGCAGTCTTTGGTTGCGATGGCCTCGCGACCAGTAATGCCCCGAAAGCTGCTGCATATGATGAACGCTTCGGATAAAAATTGTTGCGGATTTTTACCAAAAAGTAGCATGCCCGCCACCGTTGGATAGTCGATTCCATGCTCCTGTGCGATCACGTGATACGCGCGGATTGTGTCGGAAGCTGTACCGGTTTTACGATCAGTTCCTTTTGCATGGAAAAAGGCATCAATTTTTTTATGATCAAGACTACTACATTGGGTGGCATACAGCGGCATTGCATCATACGAACGTCCACGTGCCTGCCATTGGAGCTCCTGGATAATGTCCATTGTTGCACGCAATGTGTTGCGGCCAAGGCGGATGTACGTTCCCCGTTCCAGTCCCTCGGATGTTAAAAAATAGGGCTTGTTCATGCCCGCAGAAACCTCGATGATCAAAATGGTTTTTTCGCCAATTCTTTGCAGGTAAACACGGGGGATGATATGCGGTGTGGTTGCTTCAAAAATCGATTTGTCAACATACTCCATGGTTTGTTGAGCCGTTTGTTCATCTACACCAACAATGGTTTGGTCATTGTTTACCCCAATAATGATTTTGCCGCCATTTTGATTGCAAAATCCAATGACGGTTTTGATAATCTGCTCGTTTTTGGGGATGGAAAGCTTGAACTCTAGCGTGGAGGACTCATTTGCTGGGTACTTCACCGTATATTCCTTCTATGCCAACACTTATTGAACCTAGGTGTAGTTTGCCAAAATGAGGTATATGAGTCAAATATTTTTAACAATATGCCTCATATGCCTCAAGTTGTTGGGGTGAGTTATAAAAATGAGTTATAAAAATCATTGCATCAAACCATTGTTAGATCGTATTCTTAAAAACAGGGGAAGATCATTTTTTGGGGGGGGAGAGGTTATGTTCAAGTTTGATAAAAGACGTGCTGCTGCATCGCGCGATGCGCTTCAGGTGCGTGAATCCGATTATAAAAAAGAGCTTATTGCAGTTGGTCTGGCCGGCGTTGGGCTATTTTTGGCGCTGGCATTTGTTTCATACCGTGCTTCTGATGCAACGTTGTTGCATTACTCCAGCAAGCAGGGTGCGGTGACCAATTGGTGTGGTGCGATTGGGGCAAACGTTGCGGCACTCAGCTTTTTTCTGTTTGGTGGTGCGGCATATTTGTTGCTGATGGCGCTCAGTTTTTTGCTCTACGTTTTGGTGCGCAAGGTTCCACTCAAGCAGGAGTGGCGACGACTAACGTTGCTTACCAGTTTGGCAATCCAAGCTTCAACGATAGCGGCGCTGTATCGCGTTGATATGATAGCGGGAAGCTTTGGGGGTTTTGTTGGTGCATGGGGGTCGACGCTGTTACTCAAGCTGACCGGCAATCTTGGCAGCCAGCTGGTGGTATGGGCCATGGTCTGGACAACGCTGTGCGTGGTGCTGCGTGTGCCGCTGGTACCGATTATGCTGCGTGGGGTGCGAGCGGTAAGAAATAGATTTGTTGTGCTGAGCAGCCTGTTGAAAGCAGTTGTGGCGCGTGTGCGGCGCTCAAACCAGGTGCTGATTACTGAGGGGGCTTCAAAAGCCGACGACTTTGATACCGGAACCTGGACCGATGTGGTGCCACAACCGGAACCGGTTGCACCGATCGAATGTGTGATGCACGAGCGTCAGTCCGAGCGGCTTGCAGCGGTTGATGTTCGCAGAACGTCGCAGCATACCAAAATTTTAAAAACGCCGGTGGTCAA
>JAHFBR010000081.1 GCA_023249955.1 bacterium | reverse complement strand
CTGCGCTGGAAAATATCCCAGACGACGTTTTGCAACAATCAGGTACCCTGTTTTTAAAGAACATTCACGAACTCAATACACCTTGCCAGAAACAACTTTTGGCGTATCTTGAGCAAGAAAAAACATTGTTGCGCGTGATTGCTTCCAGCAGCCCTGCGCTTTTTAAGCTGGCACAAGATGGCACCTTTAATAAATCGCTCTTTTGCAAGCTGAATGCAACACCAATCGAGATCCCAGCAATTAATAAACGACGTTATGATATTCCACTGCTGGTTGACCATTTTTTGACACAAGCAAATGCGCAGCATCATAAAAATATAACACTGACACCATCTGCGCTCAGGTTCTTGCGTAATTATCAATGGACGGGTGATATTGAACAGATCAAAACATGCATAGAAACATTAGTTGCTACCGCCAGCACACAACAGCCCGTCATTGAACGATCGGTCGTCCAAAAAGTTTTGCCAAACACGGCAACAATGGTGGTTGATGAGCAGATGTTTTCACGCTTCAGCTCTCTGCAACATGCAACCGATGTTTTTCAGCAACACTACTTATCGCACCTTCTCAAGACCTATCGCTATGATACCAATCAAGTGGCAGAATTTTTGCAAATACCGGTTGCCCACTTGCGTGACAAAATGATAAAGTTACATATCAACGGTTTTAATTGAGCTACAGTGTTTTTTTAGAGGGGCTTGTTTACCATGGAAGCACCATCAGCGTACACCATTGAAAGCATAAAAGAGCAAGGCATCAAGTGGACCGAGCTTAAAAACGAGATCAAAAAGGTCATCGTTGGCCAAGATGCCATTATCGATCGCATCTTCTTGGGCCTTTTGTGTAATGGTCACATTTTGCTTGAAGGCGTCCCAGGACTTGCCAAAACCACATTGATCAAGACAGTTGCCAAGGCAATTGGCCTTTCGTACCAGCGCATCCAATTTACGCCCGACCTGCTACCAGCAGATTTAGTTGGAACACTTATTTACAATCCAAAAAACCAAGAGTTCCAGGTCAAAAAGGGTCCTATCTTTGCAAATATCATTCTTGCTGACGAAATTAACCGTGCACCAGCAAAAGTTCAATCTGCTCTGCTTGAAGCCATGCAGGAGCACCAAGTCACCATTGGCGACACAACATATCCTTTGGATGAACCATTCTTGGTGCTAGCAACACAAAACCCCATCGACCAAGAGGGAACCTATCGCTTGCCCGAAGCACAGGTCGACCGGTTTATGTTCAAACTGATTGTCACCTATCCAAAATTTACTGAAGAAAAAGATATTGTTGCCAAGGCGCTCAATCCCCAAGACGTCAACACTATTCTTGATAAAGCGGCCATCACCGCGGGCCAAAAATTGGTCAAAGATGTTTATATTGATGACAAAGTGATTGATTACATCTTGCAGATTGTTTTTGCATCGCGTAATCCCAAAGATTACAAACTGGACGATCTGGCACCAATGATTGAATATGGCGCATCACCACGCGCAACGCTTGCCCTCACTTCTGCTGCCAAGGCTCATGCTTTCTTAAAAAAACGACACTTTGTTCTGCCAGATGATGTCAAGGCAATTGCAGCCGACACCCTACGCCATCGCCTTTTGTTGACGTATGAAGCTGAAGCAGAAAATATCTCAACCGATTACTTGGTACAAAAAATTCTTCAAGCCATCCCAGCGCCTTAAAAGCAGAACTTTTTGTTTTTGTCATCTCCTGACTTGACAGTTAGACTATGAAGAAAGTATCTTCGTAGTCTATGAAGGGATTGTTTACCATGAAACAGGATCTGTGGTTAGCGAATAGTTCGCTGTTGCTCATATTCGCGCTCTCACTGATGGCGTACTCATCGTTTTTTCACGAGCCGCCAGTATGGCGCACTCCAAAAACCCTAGATCTTGTTGAATCAGAAAAAAAAAAGGAACAACCAGCTACGGCTCAAATGTGGGAAAAAATCTATCAAGATGATCTTTTTGGCACCTACGTCATGCAGGAAGTCAAAGCGGTAAAGCAAAATCTGATTACGCCAATCCCCGAACTCAAGCCGGCCGTCATTCCTCCGCCACCAGAAGTTAAAAAGCAAGAATTTATTCCACCACTCAATATCACGCTGCGCGGCATTATTGCCGGCGGCGATGAATTACGCAATGTGGCCATGATCGCCGATGAAACCAATAAAGAAGAGATGTATCACTTGGGCGAAAAGATCAAAGACGCGCAGATTATAAAAATCGCTCACAATCGTATTATTTTGTTGCGAGCCAATGGTCAACAAGAAACTTTCTTTCTGCGCAAGGACGAAATTCCTGGCGAGCAAGTCATTGCCGATAAATGGAAATATATCGCCCGTAAAGTTGATGACCAAAATTATGAAATCGATCCAACATGGTTTGTAAAAGAGGTTGAAACGTTGGGCAACTTGTTCGATCGCATCGGCATCATTGGTACCGCATATCAAGGCGGTAAAGCACTTGGCATTCGCTTGGGCAAGCCTGACCAAAGCGATGTTGTTGCTGCGCTCGGGCTGATGGAAAATGATATTATTACTTCGGTGAACGATCTTGATGTCGCGGACCAAAAAAATCGCATCAAGGCGTATGACTCCGTCACGCGATTGGCGCTGGGTAGCATCGCCAAACTTGGGATCAAGCGCGCCGATAAAGATATTTCTTTATCATACAAACTTGTTAAAATTGATCGACCACGCAAGTCACTCTTTCCTGGCATTAAGATTGCGGATGCTAAAAAGTCTGAAGAGGCTATGAAGATGAACCGCTTGCAACAACGCGAACAAACGGTTCGTGAATTTAACAAGATTCACCCTGATGGAGAACGCCATCAGCAAGCGATGATGGAAATACGACGAAGAATATTGGAGAATTTGCAGAATCGGCTGCACTCGAACAATCGCTAAGCGCGGTTGTAAAACGAGGAAGAAAGGACTATGAAAAAACTTTCTACAATCGTACATCCACTCCTGGCAGTCTCAGCGTTTTTGCTGTGCAAAACGTTGTTTGCAGCAATGCCTGCGCTGCCTCTTTTCAATGAGCCGGCTCCTGCTACACCTGAAGCACCCATAATGCCTGCATCGCTCCCTGCAGACGCAGCGCTTCCTGCTGGACTAATTCCTGACATGCCGCTCCAAAACGCTTCGCCGGGTGCACTAGAAGTTCAGTCTGCCCCCACAGCAGAGCCAGTGTCGCAAGCTCCCACAGAACAGCCTCCAGCACCACAGGTGCCATCAGCAATGCCACCGACAGAAGAAAAAGATACTGATAAAGAAGACAAAAAAGAGATTTACTTAAATTTTGAAAATACCGATCTTGCAAATTTTATTGAATACATCGCTGAAATCAAAAAACTTAACGTCATACCGGACAAGACACTTGAGGGCTCTAAGATCTCGCTGACCATCCGCGAGCCACTTTCAGTAGAAGGCGCATGGAACATCTTTTTGACCGTGCTAGAAATGGCCGGCTTTAGTATCGTCAAAGTTGGTGACGTGCATAAAATTATTCCAAAAGATAAAAAACTCACCGAGCCGCTGCCCGCTTACGTCAACGTTCCTTACACAGAGCTTCCGGACAGCGATCTTACCATTCGCTACGTAACATTTTTAACCAACATCCAGGTTGGGGATATCCGCCCGCTACTGGAAAGCATGCTCAGCGCTCCAAACGTACTCATCGACCAAAAAGATATGAATGCTTTTATCATCACCGATAAAGCGTACAATATTAAATCTGCCGTCAAGCTGATCCAAGAGCTCGATCAGATGGGCCTGCCTGAAAGTGTCACCGTATTAAAACTCAAGCGCGTCAATGCCGTTGACGTCAAAACACTGCTTGATGCACTGATCCGCAAACCGGACACCAATCCGCTGGCACGCCTTTTGGGCAAGGTGGCAGAAGGCGGTACCGAGTACTTTTCGCCCACCACGCGCATTATTCCAGAAGAGCGGACCAATTCTCTGATTCTGCTGGGCAACACCAAATCAATTGATAAGATCGTCGATTTTATCACCAAAAATATTGATACCGAAATTAAAAGCGCTGCATCTCCGCTACATATTTATGAACTGCAACACATCGATGCAGGGCAGGTCAAAAACATTTTAAAAGAGGTAACCGCTATCCCCGACTCTGCCACAGGACAGAGCGCTGGAAAATTTGGTTCCATTCGCGGCGGCGTAAAATATTTCAGACAAATTCCCCTTGAAGTTGATAAAGACGGCAACCGCTTGATCGCTTCGTGCGTTGACAAACAAGACTGGAAGCTTTTAAAACGTACCATCAGAGATCTTGATAAACCTCAGCCACAGGTTGCTATTGAAAGCTTGCTGGTAACCGTCAGCGCCGATGACACCAAAGCCCTGGGCGGCATGATCCGCAACAAAAAACATGGCCAAATCGGTACCAATATCGATTTCCAGTCGGCAAACTTAACAGGAGCTCCATCACTTGAAAAACAGGGTGACCAAAATGTCAGTTTGTTGGGCGACCTGCTTGGTCAGCTTGTCAGCGCGCGCGGCCAAACTGCTTTAACCTTTGGCAAGCCGGGTGGCGGCATTTGGAGTGTTTTTAGCATGCTCAAAGAACAAACCAATGCTTCTATTTTATCACAACCATTTATCACGGTTGCCAATAAAACAACAGCCAACCTGACCGTTGGTGAAATTAGACGTGTCATCGACTCCACCGTTTCTGGCAATGCCACAACAAACGGTTTTGTCGATGCCGAAGCGTCTACAAAATTAGAACTGACGCCTCAAATTAATTTGGACGGTATTATTAGATTAAAAGTAAAAGTTGAAATAACCGATTTTGAAAATACTGATGGGACAAATAAATCACAAAAAACGCTGGATACCAATATTACCGTTGCCGATGGACAGGTTCTGGTGCTGGGCGGTTTTGTAAAAACAAAGGTCACTGAAGCCAAAGCAAAAACCCCTCTTTTAGGCGACATTCCTGTGCTGGGATGGTTTTTTAAGAAACAGACACGCACCATAAGCAAACAATATATCTTTATATTTTTGGCGCCAACCATCCTTAAGCCACGTCAAGCTCCTGGCATGCAGCTCTACACCAAGATGAAACTGCATCAGGCAACTGAGGATATTGAGATGGCGGTTGAAACCAAGCGCACTATGGATCCTATTCATAACTGGTTCTTTAACCCTGAAAAGGAAAACTACTCACATAAAGTAATCGACTTTGCTAACGCGCGCTACCAACCAACCACCGTTGATATTAGAAACGACCCGTATTATCACGCTCCAGACGAAGATGCAAAAAGATCAAAAACGCAGGCATCAGCACCAGAGCCTGAATCCGAGACGCCAGCAAAAATAGTCTCCGCGCCGCTATCGGCCGAACAGTTTTTGGCAAAGCCTGCAACCGTGACGCTTGCAAGTACACCGCCGGCGCCACTAATGCCTTCAACGACGCCTGCACCAGCAATCGCTAGCCCACGCTCACAACCGGCCCCACGGACCACGGTTTCTGATGCAGAGCTCACACAACAACGCCAGCAACTCAAATCGCTCATAACGCCAGCAGCACCGCCACCTCCTGCACCACCTCCTGTACAATCCTACGACGTCATCGAAAAGCGCAATGATTTGAAGACTTTTATTAACCCAGCAACACCTCCAGAACCGCTACCAATTCCTACGGAAATCCCTATGTTTGATGCAAGCAAGCGCAACAATTTAAAAG
>JAHFBR010000080.1 GCA_023249955.1 bacterium | reverse complement strand
AGAGCCTGGATTACGTGGTTGCGTGGTGGCAGTGGGCGTTGGATCATGGATCGCAAGCGTGGATGGTTGAGTGCGCGCGTCCGCCCACTTTTTTGTTGGTAAGTATTATTATCGCTGCATTTTTTTTGCTGCGCTGGCGCCGCATTAACACGCCACTCAAACGGTCTGTTCTGCTCGTTAGTCTGATTGTGTTCTGCTTGGGCATGTGCCAGGTGCAGCGCTTGATGAATGCAACAACGTTTGCTACCGCACGCTTTTCAGAGTCGCTGTACGTTATCAAGCTAGCAGGCCAATCATCGCTCATTATTATTGACGAAGGACATTTTGCCCGGAAAAAATCGGTAGAAAAAGCGATCGATTATGAGCTGCGGCCGTGGATTATCAAACGATTTGGAAATGTTTCGATCAAAGAAATGCGCATCAAAAAACCCAGCGCTGGAACTTTTACGGCGACACGTCATTTGTGCTCGCGCTGGAAGGTTGACGCAGTCTGGCTGCCATTTTTTGATAAGGAGTTAAGCAAGGGGGCCTGGCGGGCGTTTTTTGAAATGCGCGATGCGCTCAAGGCCAAAGACGTGCGGTTTGTGCGCAGCACGGGTCGTAAGAAAAAATCTCAAAAATTTATCGTGAATGGCTTGCGCTCAAAGATCGTCGCATAAGCAGCTTGGCACAGCGGCACCTGCACATTCCACAGCTTAATCAGCGCCTGCAGCGTTTGCAGCGTATTGATGCCTTCGGGCAATGCCGGCATAGCCGCCTGGATCTCTTCCAGCAACACCCCTTGGCCAAGTTGCATGCCCACGCGCATATTTTTGCTCAGCGTGCTGGAACAGGTTAGCAACATGTCGCCAAGGCCGGCAAGGCCGTAAATCGTCTGGCTGTGCGCGCCAAAACGTTCGGCACACTGCACCATCTCATTAAGACCTTGGGTTAACAAAAAGGCGGTCGTGTTGTGTGTGTTGTAGCCAGCACCATGTGCAATGCCAACTGCCAGCGCGATAATATTTTTAAGAGCGCCACCAACATGCACTCCAACGGGGTCGTTGGAAAGATAGGGCTTAAAGTATTCGTTGCGCACCACGTCAGCAACCTCTTGTGCAAACAAATGATCAGGAGATGCGATGATGGTTGCCGTCAGCCCGCACTGTACCAGCTCTGATGCAAAATTGGGCCCGCCCAGCGCTGCAAACGTAATATTTTTTTTGAAGACGTCAGTGCAAATTTGCGACGGCAAAAAGAATGTTTTTTGTTCAATGCCCTTGCTCAAAAATACCCAGCGGGCGTTGCTGGCTGCAGGAACTTGGGTCACCATCGATTCAAAGATCGAGCGCATGTAGGCAACCGGAATCGCTTCAAAAATAAGCGTTGCGCCTTCAAGCGCTGTGCGCAGATCATGCTCGGGGTGAATGTTGAGTGACAGCGTGACGCCGGGCAGGTAGCGACTGTTGATGCGCGTTGCTGCAATTTCGCGCGCGACTTCTTCTTCGTAGCACCATAAAGTTACATTGTGGCCATTGTGCGCAAGCAGGGTTGAAAAGGCCATGCCCCATGCGCCAGCACCAAGCACAACTATTTTTTGATTGGTTGATGCTGTCATTATTGTCCAAAATTTCTTTTTACAGCGTCAAATTTTTGAATACTGCGCTCCAAAAGATCTTCGGTCACTTCTGGCCAAAAGCAGTCTAGAAATGAGAACTCGGCGTAAGCTGATTGGTAGAGCATAAAGTTGCTCAGGCGCACAACGCCGCCGGTGCGAATAATCAGATCAGGGTCCGGCATTGCTGCGGTCCACAGCTCATCGTGGACTTTGGTTTCATCAATCTCTTCTGGTTGTAAAAGGCCCATCTTAACCTTGTGTGCCAACGCTTTGACGGCGTGCGTAATTTCAGCCGTTGCGCCGTAGCAGAATAAAAGATTGAGTTGGAGTTTATCAAGATGCTTGGTTTGATCTTCAATGTGATCGGCTGCAACACGAACTTTTTCTGGAAACAGCGCTCGATCGCCAATAAAACAGACGCGTACCCCGTTGCTGATTAATTCTGGAAGGTTTTTGGTAAAGCCATCAACCAGAAGATTAAAGAGATAATTTTTTTCTATGTCACTGCGACGAAAATTTTCAGTAGAAAAGGTATAAAATGATAAATACTTAACGCTATTTTTAATACAAGCCTGAATGGCATAACGCACCACTTCCATGCCGCGTTGGTGACCAAAGAAGCTTTCTAACTTATTTTGCTTTGCCCAGCGTCGGTTTCCGTCCGGAATTATTGCAAGATGTTGCATGCTCATCCTCTCCTATGTAGCAGACGATACAAACCATACGAAGCATTCTAGAGTTTTTTTAAAAAAGTGTACAGTCATCTCCGTCTGCCCCGAGTACGATCGTTAGGGCGTGTATCGAGGGTGACAGACGGTTCGTCCTTCAACAGGGCTCAGGAGAGCTATCCCTCGATACATTTTTCGAAGCGAAAAACACTCGGGATGAACGGCCACCCAGGACCCGATATCACTGGCAAGGCCAGAAACCCAGACTTCTCAGCATTTTAAGCCAAAAACCCATCATAAATTGCCTATTTGACAAAAACTCCAGATAGGATATAATAATAAATTGTGTACTTCTACGACGCGTAGAGCGTACACTGATGCTTAAGAAGAGGGGGATCTTTGAATTTCTTACTTACGCATTTTTTATACAACCATTCTATCAAGAGGAGATAACACCATGGATAGAATAAAAAACAAAGTCAAAGCTATCATCTTTGACATGGATGGCACCATCATCAACACCGAAATAGCCTGGCAAAACGCAACGCTTGATGTTCTAAAACATCACGGCGTTGTCACGTTGACACCAGCGCAAGAAGAGTTCTTGCACACGCTTTCGGGGATGGGGATGTCTAACGCGGTCATCGCGTTAAAAGAACAGTTCAACCTGCCGCATGCTGCTGAAGATATTGCTGCTCACAAAATTGAGCGAGCAAATGTTCACTTTAAAAATGGTGGGGTTGAATTTATTGAAGGATTTGAGCTGTTTCACAATCTATTGCAACAGCACGCAATCCCAACAAGCATTGCAACCAATGCTTGCCCAGAGAATCTTGTGCATTTAAAAGAGAGCATGAACTTGCACCAGTTCTTTGGTCCCAATATTTACTGTATTGCGGATGTTAATAATAAGGCAAAACCTGATCCAGCTTTATTTTTACACGCTGCAAAACAACTCGGCATCGATCCATCTGAATGCGTCGTCTTTGAAGACTCGTGGTACGGATTTCAGGCTGCAAAAGCTGCTGGCATGAAATGCATTGCTATCAAAAATGGCAAGAACCAACATCTTCTAGAACACGTTCACGATGCAATCGATTCTTATCACGAAGCAGTAGAGGTTTTGAAAAAAATATAACCTCTCCTGCCCGCTCCCCCCAATTTCTTCCCTTTCTTCTTCTTATTTTTCTTTCTTATGCAATCCGCTTATACTACAAACCTGTGCAGAACAGGATTAAGCGGAGGCTTTTTTTATGATCAATCTTTCACCATCAGCAAGTGCTGATATCGCATGGTTCAAGCAATGTTTGGGTAACAAGACACTGGTTGAATCACTCAAAAATATAAAACTGGTTATTTCTGATGTAGATGGAACGCTAACAGACGCCAGCATCTATGTTGATGCAACGGGCGAAGGCGGCCGGTGTTTTTCTATTCAGGACGGCTTCATTGTTAAGCATGCCATGCAACAAGGTTTGGCAATTTCTTTTATGAGCGGCAAAAGCAACGTGTCCACGCTTGAACGCGCCAAGGCGCTGGGCATCCCACCCGAGATGTGTGCTGTGGGGCTTGATAGCAAGCCGGCGGCTGTACAAAAAATACAGCAGCTCTGCAAGGTAACCCCTGCTCAAACCCTGATGTTTGGTGATGACTATCTGGACGCTGATGTTAAGCGACATGATGTCATTGGGCTTTATGCCTGCCCGGCAAATACCATTTTTTATCTGCAGCCACTTGCCGACCTGATGGTCCCACGCTGCGGCGGCGACGGCGCATTGCGCTTGCTGGTTGACCTGATGCTTTTTGTGCAAGGCAAGCATTTTGCGCAAGATTTGATCGATAGATGCCTGAATATCTAACCCTTGCCCTTGTCCTAGCTTCCTTGGTCACTGAGGCCCACTCCCACCAGGACCACCAGAAGATGTGAAATATTTAGCGGCGAGCGAAGTTACAACAAAAGCTCCACCTGCCAGTAACTTTGGCACAAGTTTGCTACCTACCCAAAGCAACGAGACCGCTATTGGCACATCGTGAGCAAGTATGTGCGTTTTTTGATCGGTAAGTATTAAGAAAATATTGCCGCTTTCTAGCGCTACATCATAAAGGTCTACAGGACTATATAGCGACTCGCTTACAACATCTGTTATGGTTAAAATACCTTTTTCTGGAGAAAATAACTCATCTCCAGCCTTAAAATTCTCAGCAGGAATAAACATTTTTATTCTGCAATTAAAAAGCTTTTGACCGGCGCCAACAGTAACAACCCCATCCTCTTCTGTTGTGATCAGAATGAGATTTTTAGCTTTGCTTGTCGATATTTCCTCGATTCTTCTTTTCTGTCGATCAAGCTGATCATTTGGAATATCCCATATTGGTATATGATGACCAACCCTTAGATCTTGAACCCATGCATATGTCCCATTTCCCATAAAAACCATTGTTCTTGGAGGAAGACCCGCAAAGATGTTGGTGGTGGTTATCACCACAAAAAGCAAAACTTTTATTTTCTGAGATAATTTCATGAAACTATCCTCTCTAAACAGTTATTAATATGCCGCTAAAATAATGGGAATGATAATTACTTTTTTTGAAAAGTCCACGTTAATTTTTGAAAACACTCTTCAATTAAAACTCAGTCTTACCACGATAAACTATTTTGTGTAAATAACCCAAGTTACAACCCTGCTCAATTTATTAAAAAAGTAGGATTGAAAAAACATTCGCTGTCATTCCCGCGGAGGCGGGAATCCAGGCTCATGCGAAAGATTTTCGACTGGACCTGTCCGTCGTCCAACTACACTGCGAGGTGACTACGTCATGACACGCCACAGCCCGCGGAGCTACGGCTGGATCCCCGCCTCCGCGGGGATGACGCTCTCAAAGCATCGCATCAAAGAACACAAAACAAAAATTTTTGGGTCACAACTTAAGTTAAATGAGTTAAACTCAAAAAACTTGAGCTCGATACCTGGTAAACCCAATAAGCACAAACCTGATGAATCCAAAAAAGTTACTTCTTAGATTTTTTTTATATCTCGCCATGCTTTGCATTGCTGTATACGTTTTGTGGATTACGCTGCACAACCACGAACTATCGCGTGACCCAAAACAAGACGCTGCTGAACAGCAACCGCTTATCACCATGCGGGATATCACGCTGCGCGAGCGCACTAAAAATAACGAGTACGATATCGTTATCTCAGCACAAGAAAGCAGCTTGAGTCATGTTGCCGATAACATTCAGAGCACCAACATCACCTGCTCGGTGCTGCACAACAATCAACACATCGCAATACTCCGCACTCAAAAATCACTGATCGATCGAACCAGCAAGAATATTTTTTTTCAGGGCTCGGTTGATGGGCGTTTTAAAGATGTCGATTTTCAGGGATATGATCTGACGTACGATTTTTCGCATCAAACAGTTCACACCACTCAGGCAATCACCTATCAGCATCCACTCTTTACGTTGCGTGCTGAACAAAGTTTTATTGATATTCAGGAACAAAAAATTGCGATGGATGGCGGTGTGCGCAGCGAAATTTTAGGTCGCCCTGCAGCCAACCA
>JAHFBR010000079.1 GCA_023249955.1 bacterium | reverse complement strand
GTACACAACCACGTTGCCCGATGGTGAGCATACACTTGAAGTGGAAGTAGTTGATTCAAGCTATCACGGCAACAAGGCAAGCAAAAAATACATTTTTTATGTTGATAACACGCCGCTGCGCGCCACACTGCTAGAGCAGGAATACAACGTGCATCAGGGCAAAACTTTGCACCTTAAGCTTCAGTCCAACAAGAGACTTGCAAATGCCGGCGTAAAAATATTTTCTACTGAGTACTGGTTCCACCCGGAATCGGACGAATCAACCATCTATGAATGCTTTGTCCCCATCGAATGCGAAGAGCGTCCACAAAACCACCTGGTGACCATCGATGTGCAAGACCTGGTGGGCAATAGCACAAAACTTTCATGCAAGGTCGATATCAAGCCCTTTAATTTTCCTAAACAAAGAGGCTTTACCGTTGATAGCGAACGATTGGCAGAAGAAAAAGAGATCAGCATGGACACCAAGATTTTGCGCGAAGCTATGGAAAAATGGCGTGCTGAATCGCCCAAAAAGAAACTCTGGAACGGCCCCTTTGAATATCCTATTGAAGTTCAGCGCATGACGACGCCATTTGGCGAAGTACGTGTCACCCCAGAACGCGGCCGCTACATGCACAAGGGCATTGACCTGATTAACCGACCAAAATGCGTTGTCTGGGCTGCACAAAATGGCAAGGTGATTATCAAAGATCGTTACCACATGTCGGGTAACACGGTGGTGCTTGATCATGGTCACGGCATCTTTACGCTCTACTGCCATCTGGAAGATTTTACCGATATTCAGGTTGGTGAGATGCTCAAAAAAGGAAGCCCGATCGGCCGTGTAGGTAAAACGGGCTATGCTTCAGGCTATCACTTGCACTGGGAGCTGCTAGTCAACAATGTTCAAGTTGATCCCGTTGAGTGGACCAACAAGATTTTTTAGCTATTACTTTGCCGAAAATAGTAGTGTGCACTAAAGTCTCGAAGCAAAGCTTCGAGCTGTGGTAAGTCGGCTCGTGCAGGATCGCAATCAGGGCACATTACCAGTGTTTCATGCGGGTCTTTTTTGAATTTTATCATAATCCATGCAGCTAAAAAAAGATGCGCACAGCCGCCTGAGCCTGGCTGATCATAGACCATAACGCATCTGCCCCGCGCATGCGCTGCGGCCGTTATATTGATAAATTGGCGCAGCGTATCAAAAGGAAGCTTGTCCTCTTCCTCGGGCCAGTACAATGTGTTCGGTATCTGGGTAAAGTCAACACCAATCGGCGTCATACTCTCATCACGCATCACTAAAAGTGCAATCTCTCCGGCACACGAACGACTTACAGCCTCTTCAAGAGTGACCATGCAAATTGGCGGTGTAAATTTATCTTTTGGTGCAGCAATAATCCAAAGCTTCGGCCGAACCAGTGGCCCTTCAGGTTGCTCAGCGCTATCATCGTCAGTCAGCTCAATACTATCTTCAGAATTATCATAAGCCTGTTCCATCATTGCTTCGCAAGAAAAGTAGACCGTAAAAATTGATACACCAATAATGGTGAGCACCTGCTGTGCACGTGTCATAAATCCCTCCTAAAATTAATCAAGATAACGCGCCTCGTTCAGCGCAATGAGCACAAGTTCTTCAAGCGTTGTAACGCCATCTTTTACTTTTGCAAGACCGTCATACATAAGTGTTTGCATGCCATGACTCAATGCATGCTTACGCATCTGCTGCACATCGGCCTTTTGCATCACCAAAAGACGCAGGTCGTCATCCATCGTCAACAGCTCAAAAAGGCCAATGCGCCCTTTGTAGCCAAGTTGATGACAGTTTTTGCACCCTTCAGCAGCAAAGGCGGAATGCAAATCATGCACGCCATGATAAGCCGCATCAACCATCTCTTTGGTCACCGTAATTTCACGCTTGCACGCTGGACACAACCGCCGCGCAAGGCGCTGTGCCAAAACGCCCACCAGCGTTGCGCTGATCAGATACGGCTCAATGCCCATCTCCAGCAAACGCATCACCGCGCTTGATGCATCATTGGTGTGCAGCGTGCTGAGCACCAGATGCCCAGTCAACGCCGATTCTATGGCAATTTGGGCCGTCTCACGATCGCGAATTTCGCCAATCATGATGATATCCGGGTCTTGGCGCAACATCGCACGCAACCCAGTATCAAACGTAAAGCCGGCTTTTGGATTGATTTGACTCTGGGTAATGCCTTGAAGCTCGTATTCAATAGGATCTTCGATGGTAACAATATTTTTTGCTTGTGGATTGAGTGCCGCAAGCAGCGCATAGAGCATGGTGGTTTTGCCACAGCCGGTTGGACCGGTCACTAAAAAAAGACCGTGCGGGCGCTGAATCAGATTGATAAGTTGCTGTTGCATGACATCGGAGAGGCCAAGTGCATTGAGCCCAAGCAGGCGCACGGCACGATCAAGAATTCTGACCACCATCTTTTCGCCATACAGCGTTGGAAAGGTTGAGACGCGAAAATCAATCATACGACTATCCGGTGATCCATCATCAAAAAGCACACGAAAGCGCCCATCTTGCGGGATGCGACGCTCGGCGATATCGAGATTTGCAAGAACTTTTAAGCGTGAGATCAGCAGCGGGGCCTGGCCGATTTCAAAACTCTGGCAATCGTATAAAACGCCATCAATACGATAGCGCACCAAAAGCTCTCGCTGCGTAGGCTGAAAGTGAATATCTGAAGCCTGTTTTGAGATGGCATCACACAGTAAAACATCAACAAGCGTTATAACAGCGTCTTCGTGTATCCCTTTTTTGAGCTTCGCTTCGCGACTCAAAAGATGATACATCGGCCCTGTCGAAGATCCCCCCATTGTCATTGATGTTAACCGAGCTTGTAGCCAACCAAAAAGCCGACGACTGACGCACCGGTCAACAGAAGATGTGCTTTGATCCAAGCAAAGCAGTTGTTGGACACGGCGTTTAGGTCACTTGCTTGGCTGATGCCACAGAAACCTTTGACTGCCGACCAGTCGATGGTCAAGAATTTGCCGTACTCTAAGCCCTTGATGACAAAGAGTGAGACGATCAGACAGACAAAGACGAGTTTGAAGTATTTTTTGAATAAAAAGCCGGTTGCAAAACAGAGACCAAAATAGATGGCCGCTTGAATTGCCTCGGCCGAGGATCCACCAATGCTCTCTGCCCATTTTTTGAGATCAAAGGTGTTCCAGAAATTTTTCACATTATCCATCATAGCGTCCCCTTGTTTGAAAGAAGGTACCCAAAATTACCGAATCTTACTAGTAGGGTACCAGAAAAACTGATTAGGACGCTAGAAAATGAAAACAATAAAAAAAGCAGGCGCATGAATTATACATTCAGCCCTGCTTTTTTTTATTCAGCAAATTACGTAAGCTTACGCAACGAGATCTTTAAGTCTCTTGCCAGCTTTGAATTTTGGAACGCGTTTTGCAGAAATTTTCATTTTTTGGCCTGTTGCTGGGTTAATACCAACGCGTTCTCTTCTACGCATAACAACAAATGAGCCAAAACCTGTCAAAACAACCGACTTGCCCTTTTTCAGACTGCCTTCGACAGCTCTGATAAAAGATTCAACAGCAGATTTGCATGCTGTTTTAGGCAATTTGGTTTCTTTTGCCATGTGTTCAATCAACGCAGCTTTGTTCATAAAAATCTCCTCGGCCTAACATCTTTTACGACCAACACTTTACACAATATACGTTACCATAACGTAAATCTAACTTCTCATCACAGGATTGTTCATCTATTAAGTTTTGTCAAGTACTTCGATGCAAAAATTCTTTGACTGGAACAGACGAGCGCGAGCCACGAACAGATAAAAATCGTGCTTTGCTCAAAAAAATATTTGGTGCCGAGGGCCGGACTCGAACCGGCACGGGCTGTTTAAGCCCGAGGGATTTTAAGTCCCTTGCGTCTACCAATTCCGCCACCCCGGCACATAGTTGGAGGCGGCACCCGGAATCGAACCGGGGAGTGGGGGTTTTGCAGACCCCTGCCTTACCACTTGGCTATGCCGCCACAAAAATTTCAATTTTTACACAGCTCTGTGCAACTGACCGCTCATGTTTGCGGGACCCGTTGATAGAATCTCCACATCCACAAACGTATCGATCAAATCATCGCTGCCATCAAATACTACTCGTACGTTCCCCTCTGTTCTTGCTAAAAGTTTACCATGCTCTAGTCGTTTTTCAACTAAACACGTAATGATTTTGCCAATATTTAAAGAATTTTGCTCAAAAGCTATCTCCATTTGGCGCTTCTGCAGCGTTTCGAGGCGAGCAGATTTAATATCCGCTGGACAGTCATCGGCCATTTTCCATGCTTTAGTAAATTTGCGTGGTGAATAAATAAACGAATAAATCAGATCGTAGCGAACTTTTTCGATCACATCCATGGTTGCCAAAAAGTCTTGCTCTGTCTCGCCAGGAAAGCCAACAATGATGTCGGTCGAAATGGTGGCATCCGGCATGCGATCGCGAATCCAACCAACTTTTTGCAAATACTCTTCAATGCTGTAATTGCGATTCATCGCTTTCAAAATTTCGTTTGAACCTGATTGAACAGGAAAGTGCAACGATGCCGCAATCTTTGACCCAAACTCTTTCATCACATCAAAAAGATCAATCGTCATGTCTTGTGGATGCGGGCTGATGTAGCGAACCCAAAAACGTCCCTCCACCTGAGCAACTCGACGCAATAGCTCGGGGAAGAGCGCACCGGTTTCTGGATCGATATAAGAGTTAACATTTTGGCCGATCAATGTGATCTCTTTTGCTCCGTTGGTTACATCGTGTTGCACCTGTGCAACCAACTGGCTCATGGGATAACTGATCTCGCGGCCGCGGGTAAACGGCACGATGCAGTAAGCGCAATATTTGTTGCACCCGGTCATGATGTTGATGAACGAACGATTGAGCTCTTTGGCCGCTGGACGTTGCTCAACAACCGGCGAAATTTTTTGTTCTTTTTTCTTGAACGCTGAAAATCCGCTCAAACGTGATGTCTGAAACAGATTTTTAAGCTCAACAACTTTTTTTACATCCCGGTCTTGGCCCTTGGAAGCACCGATGATTGCATCGCGCTTTTCGGGCGGTGATTGGGTATACAGCTGTTTGGTTGTTTCAAGCTGGACAACGACATCGTGTAAATAAGCTTTGAGTGCCGGCAGTTCTTCACGCGCGCCATACACAAAACTCACTTGATCAAAACGGTCATAAATCTCTTTTTTCTTGTAGCTAGCAACGCAACCAATAACGCCAATTTTTAAGTACGGTCTTGCTCTTTTGATATCGGTCAGCAGGCCCAGATACGACCACAACTTTTGCTCAGCCTTTTCGCGCACGGCACAGGTATTGACGATGATCAGATCGGCATCCTGCTCGGTCGCAGCATCTGTGCTTCCTAGTTCGGCAAGGTACTGCGAAAGTCCTTGAGAGTCTGCCACGTTTGCTTGGCATCCATACGTTTTGAAGAAGTAGGTAATCATGCTTGTTCAATCAACCTTGGGGTATTTTTACTCATTTTGACGGAATACAGTATAAACAATGATCACTCAATACGCAAAAACCACCCCAACGCGCTTATAAAAATGGCAAAAAATTGGTATAGTAAGCCTTTCTGAGCATTTTACCAGTCACCGCCCTCATGGGATGAAAGGCATTTATGGCAATTCAAGCGGGTCTTGTGGGACTCCCTAACGTAGGTAAATCTACCCTTTTTAACGCACTGACCAAATCAAGTATTCCGGCAGAAAACTTTCCCTTCTGTACGGTAGACCCTAACGTGGCCATAACCTACGTCCCCGACGAGCGGCTCAGCAAACTTGCAACCATTTTTAAATCACAAAAACTTATCCCAACCACGGTTAAATTTGTTGATATC
>JAHFBR010000078.1:1896-5898 GCA_023249955.1 bacterium | reverse complement strand
TAGAGCGCACCAAGGCCTTAGAGGTTGCTTTTGCACAAATTGATAAGCAATTTGGCAAGGGCTCGGTGATGCTCCTGGGACAAAAAACTGATCTTAAGCTTGATACTATATCGACCGGGTCTATTTTAATTGACCAGGCGCTTGGTATTGGAGGCCTCCCGCGAGGACGCGTTATTGAAATTTACGGACCCGAAGCTTCTGGCAAAACAACCATTACGCTTCACACCATTGCCCAAGCTCAAAAGGCTGGTGGTGTTTGTGCATTTATTGACGCAGAGCATGCCCTTGATCCGACCTATGCGGCAAGTATTGGTATTAAAACCGATGACCTGATTATTTCTCAGCCGGATTACGGCGAGCAAGCGCTTGATATTGCTGAAATGCTTGTTCGTTCCGGTGCCGTTGATCTTATCGTCATCGACTCGGTTGCCGCGCTTGTTCCAAAGGCGGAACTTGAGGGTGACATGGGTGATGTGCACGTTGGCTTGCAGGCGCGCTTGATGTCTCAAGCAATGCGCAAGTTGACACCGATTGTGCACAAATCCAGAACAACGTTGATATTTATTAATCAAATCAGAAGCAAAATTAATTCGATGCCATTTGCCGATAATGAAACAACAAGTGGCGGTAATGCATTGAAATTTTACGCGTCTGTCCGCTTGGATATTCGTCGTATTGCAACACTTAAAAAGAATGACAAGCCAATTGGCAACCGCATTCTGGTTAAGGTTGCAAAAAACAAAGTTGCTCCGCCATTTAAAAGAGTCGAAGTAGACTTGATTTTTGGTGAGGGCATTAGCAAAGAGCTTGATTTGCTTGATGTGGCATTGTCATTGCAGGTGGTTCAGCAGGGCGGAGCTTGGTTTAACTTTGGCTCTGAAAAGCTGGCACAAGGCCGTGACAACTGCTTGAAAAAACTTAAGGAAGATGCCGATCTTTACAATAAAATGTATGATACTGTTCGAGCAAAACTTGGACAACCAATGATTCAGGGAACAGAGGGTGAATAAGAACTTTAAAGATAAAAGCCTTGCTTCAGAAGCAATGAAGTATTGTGTTAATGAACAAATTCGTTCTGAACGCATAATGGTTATTGATCACAGCGGTCAGAGCCTTGGTGTTTTAACGCGCCCGCAAGCGCTTATGCGCGCCACAGAAGTTGGGCTTGACTTGGTGCAAGTCGGCGAGAAGGACGGCGTGCCCATAACTAAGCTTATGGATTTTGGTAAGTTTTTGTACTCAAAAAAGAAACAGCTTGCCGATGCTAAAAAACATCAAAAAGTTATTGTCGTTAAAGAGGTAAAACTCCGTCCTAATATTGGCGAGCAGGATTATAGAACTAAGGTTAACCAGGCTGCTCAGTTTTTTAAGGACGGGAACAAGGTAAAGTTTACGCTGCAATTTCGTGGACGCGAAGCAACAATGATGGACGACCTGGGGCCAAAGCTTTTTGCACGCATCCTGCAAGATCTTTCTAACCTAGAGGTCGGAACGGTTCTTGAAGAAAAGGACAGTCGCGGCGGCACTTTGTGGACAAAGATTTTTTACGTTAAGGGAAAATAAGCACTGTACCTCTTTTTGACAGTGTTTTTGTATTTGATTTTTATTGAGGATAGTTATGCCAAAAGTTAAAACACATTCATCGTGCAAAAAGCGTTTTAAACGCACAGCAACCGGCAAAATTAAGCGTTCGTCTGCATTCAGACGCCACCATGCTTGGGCCAAGAGCTCAAAGCAAAAAAGATCGTTGCGTGGTAACGCTTACGTGAACGATAGCCAGCTTAAAAATATTGATTCTTTGATGCCGCGCTAAGTGGCCTTTTGATTTTTTATAATGTTAGGAATGTACTATGAGTAGAATAAAACGTGGTGTTATTAGTAAACAACGTCATAAACGTCTTTTAAAGCAAACCAAAGGCTTCTGGGGCCAGCGCAGTAATATTTTTAAGCGCGCCAAAGAGACTTTGATGCGTGCAATGCGCTTTGCTTACATCGGTCGAAGACTTAAAAAGCGCGATTTCCGTGCCCTTTTTATCACACGTATTAATGCTGCCTGCAGACTAAACAGCTTGAGCTACAGCGCCTTTATGCATTCTCTAAAAACGATGAATGTAAGCATTAATCGTAAAATGCTCAGCCAACTTGCAATTTTTGAGCCAGAAGCGTTTGCCCAATTGGCAAAAATGGCATCAAAAAAATAAATGTATTGCTTTTGCGGAGCCAAAATAGATAGCCTTACATGGTAGAAGTGTAAGGGTATTTTGTGTGCACGAGAAAAGGGAACGAGAATGAGGTATTTAGAAGAGCTTGAAAAGAAGGTTCTTCACCTGATTCAGAGGAATCGGGAGCTACAGACACGACTCGATGCTACAGCAAAGGAAAACGAGCTTTTACGCGAACAAACCAGACAATTTGAGGCCTCATTATTAAAGGAGGCGCATACAACGGAATCACTAGCTCAAGAAAAAGCTGCTATTGTAAACAGCATAGAAGAGTTATTGAGTAGCATTAATGATTTAGAAAACAATGCTCGTTGATGTAGAGTACTATGCAAAAACAATTAAAAATTACCATAAATGGTAAACATTATGCGATTGCAACAGACGAAGACGACAATGACGTTTACTACGCTGCTCAGCTTGTAGACTCGCTTTTAAAAAGCAAGACTGAAAAGTTACCCGCTGGGAGTGAGGACAAGGCTGCTTTAATTGTAGCATTACAATTGGCGACCGACCTTTCCAAAGCCCAGCGAGAACTTAAGTCTGTTGAACAAAAAGCTGAACAGTTATTGATGTTGCTTGGCAAGGAGGCATAAGTGCCCCCTTGTGTCTTAGATACAGCGTAGAAACTCCTCTTGTTTTTCGCATGAGCCGTGGTATAAAGCTTATACCTCGCTTCTCTTGATGCACTACAACAGATCTTTGTTGTAGTTGTTCTACTTCTTTTTCTCCACCTACTATTGTGCACATATTTAATTAAACGAAAGATAGACAATGGATGTGGACGTATTAATCAGTATGATGCTCGGAGCCCTCGGTGGAGCCGTGGCAACATTTACCTTTTTTTATTTAAGAAAACGCCAGCTTTTGCAGGCGCGTGCCGAAGTCGCCCAACAGGTCAAAACGGCTCACGAAGGTATCGAGCGCGAGCGCCGCGATGCCATGGCTGAGCTTAAGAACGAGATCAATAGACGTCGCAATGAGTTCGATTTTGAGATGAAAAAGTCAAAAATTGAACATCAACAACTACAAGCAAAACTGCAGAAAAAACAGGATACGCTTGATCAACGCGAGGTGTTGCTTGACGATTTGCGCAAGGAGCTGCAACAAAAGGATCGCGACCTGGCCAAACGTCTTGATATTTTAGGCAATGACGAAGCCAAAATTAAAAAGATCTATGAAGAGTTTGTTATCAAGCTTGAGCGCCTGAGCAATATGAAACAGGAAGAGGCCAAGCGCATTTTGCTTGAATCGCTCGAAAAAGAGGTCAAGCTGGCAAACCAAAAGTGGGTAGCAAAAGTTGAAGAAGAAGCTCGTGACACAGCAAAAGAAAAGGCTGTTGGCATTTTATGCTCATCAATGCAGCGCTATTTGGCCGAAACGGTAACCCTCCACTCATCCAGCGTCATTCAGCTGCCTAATGAGGAGATGAAGGGGCGCATCATTGGTAAAGAGGGACGTAATATTAAAGCCCTTGAAATGGCTACCGGTATGGAGTTTGTGATTGGTGATACGCCAGAAATCATTACCATTTCCGGCTTTAACCCAATCAGACGCGAAATTGCAAAACGCTCGCTGACCAAGCTTATTCAAGACGGTCGTATCAATCCGACACGCATTGAAGAGACGGTTGTAAAGTGCGAAGCAGAATTGGATCAAAGTATTCTAGAAATCGGCCATCAAACGGTCTTGGAATTCGGCTTTAGGGGAGTTCACCAAGAGGTTGTTAAACTCATGGGGAAACTGCACTTCCGTACCAGCTATACACAAAACAACCTGATTC
>JAHFBR010000078.1:0-1886 GCA_023249955.1 bacterium | reverse complement strand
CAATCATTGTAAACTGCATTGCAAGTCACCACGAAGAGGTTCCGCCCATCAGCATTTATGGCTTTATTGTGCATCTTGCTGACGCTATTTCTGCATCGCGTCCCGGTGCACGCAAAGAGACGCTTTCAACTTACATCAAGCGCCTTGAGCAGCTTGAAGAGATAGCCTCACATTTTGAAGGTGTTAAGAAAGCGTACGCGTTACAGGCCGGTCGCGAAATTCGCGTTATTGTGGATGAAGATCGACTGGATGATGAAAAAGCAGAGCTATTGGCGCGTGATTTGGCAAAACGTATTGAAGCGGAAATGGCATTTCCCGGCGAGATTAAGGTCAACGTTATTCGTGAAAAACGTTTTATACAGGCCGCTCGTTAATTATTAGAGAACATACAGAACCGCCGTTTGCTGTTTCAAACGGCGGTTGATATTTTGGAAAGCTATGACAAAGACATTACGTTTTTTATGTGTTGGCGATATTATGGGCCAACCGGGTCTGGCCGTGTTTCAACGCTGGGCGCCCAAGCTCAAAGAAAAATACGCCATTGATTCTATTATTGTTAATGGCGAAAACGCTGCTAAAAACGGCAAAGGCCTTACCCCTAAAATTATTGATTTCTTAAAGCAACATGGCGCATCGATTATTACTACCGGCAACCACGTGTGGGAGCACCGCGAAGTTTATGCGGCACTGTCTGAACGTGATGACGTTGTTCGGCCCGCAAACTATCCAAGCGGTTGCCCTGGCAAAGGCGTTGCGTTTTGCACCGTCGGCGGGTACACCGTTGCGGTAATTAATGTTATGGGACGTGTTTTTATGCGCGATCCGCTTGATTGTCCATTCAGGGGCATCGAATCGCTTTTGACCTTTGTCAGAACCAAGACCAACATTATTTTTGTAGATTTTCATGCCGAGGCTACCTCAGAAAAAAGAGCCATGGGTATGTTTTTGGATGGCAAGGTGAGTGGTGTTTTCGGAACTCACACTCACGTTCAAACTGCAGACGAGCATATTCAACCTCTGGGAACGGCTTACGTTACCGATCTTGGCAGCTGTGGAGCTTTGAACTCAGTTATCGGCATGCAGTATGAACAGGTGATGCAGCGCTTTTTATACCACCCATTCATGGGCAAATTTGTGGTTGAAGCACGTGGTCCCATCACGATGTGTGGCGTGTGGATAGAAGTTGACGTCCAGACCGGCAAGGCGTTAAAAATTGAACGTGTTTATATTGCAGATGAAACCATAAGCAGTACGCTTGACACTGATCAATCCTCTAAGGTTTAGATGCTCACGGCCTATTTTTTGCGCTGTTTTTTTTATTACCATACGCTTTTTTTTAGCATTTTGCTGGCGTTGTTTGCCTCGTGCAACGTTTTCATTCGCTTGCCATTTATCCACAGCATCAGCGTTATTCCCCTGGTTGCATGGACAATGTTGCCATTGGTCGCGCTTTTTGCGTTGCCGCTGGCATCAAGTCTTGCGGTTTGTACAACGCTGATGACCCACACATCTTACGATGAGCTTTTGGCGCTTTCGTTTTTAAGACCTGCCCGGCATGCTTTGTATAAAGCATTGATTATTTTTTCGTTGCTCTGCTGTGCCGCTTACGGGCTTTTGGTTTTTGAGTTGGTGCCACAAAGTTATCGCGCTGGCAAAGAGCTTTTACTTAAGGTTGCTCGCGAGCACCTGGTCCGCCTTGAGCCCAATAAATTTCATGCGCCGTTCCCATCATTCAACTTTTTCTTCAAAGAGAAGATGCAGCGCGATAATAACACGCTTTTCGGTACACTTTTTTTAGTCTTTACGCCCAAAAAAAATACCGACGAGCAGTATTTTTTTACGGCTCGCGAAGGTTTTTTTAAGAATACAACGCTTATTTTATACGA
>JAHFBR010000077.1 GCA_023249955.1 bacterium | reverse complement strand
GCGTGCCAATGAAGAAGGCGAACTCAAAGAGCTCTATAACGAAGAGATCAAAACCAGTCAGGAACAAAAGCTTGAACTGGAACGCCAACTGGAAGATATACTGTATCCAGCAGATCCGCGCGATGACCGTTCAGTATTCGTAGAAATTCGTGCTGGTGCAGGAGGCCAAGAGGCTGCGCTTTTTGGTGCCGATCTTTATAAAATGTATTCGAACTATGCGCTCAGAAGAGGATGGCAGGCATCAGTTGTTGAAGAGAGCTATACCGACCTGGGTGGCTTTAAAGAACTGGTCATGCATATTCAAGGCAAGCGCGTTTATAAATTCTTAAAATTTGAGTCTGGTGTACACCGCGTACAACGCGTACCCAAAACCGAGGCCGCAGGCCGTATTCACACCTCGACCGTGACGGTTGCCGTGCTTCCCGAGCTTGAAGATGTTGAAGTAACACTTAATCAAAGTGATTTGCGTATTGATACCTATCGCGCAGGTGGCGCCGGTGGTCAGCACGTTAATAAAACCGATTCAGCCGTTCGCATTACCCACATTCCATCAGGTCTGGTAGTGGCTTGCCAAGATGAACGCTCGCAGCTTAAAAACAAACAAAAAGCTATGAAGATTTTGCAAGCGCGCTTGTTTGCTTATGAAAAAGAGAAGCAGGCAGCACTAGTGAGCGCCGATCGTAAGCAACAGGTTGGTTCAGGCGATCGTGCCGAAAAAATCAGAACGTATAACTTTCCTCAAAACCGTATTACGGATCATCGTACTGAGATAACGCTCAAAAAGCTTGATATCATCATGCAAGGTGATATGGATGATTTGCTCAATCCTTTGATTGATTGGGATAGGGCGCAACGCAAAGAGAATGCGAAAATCTAATCCAATCCAAATTATTTTTTAACATTTAACACCCCCTCTCTGAACAAAAAATCAAGACGTTGATTTTTCTTTTTTTCAGATATATTGAGGGGGTGTTTTTTTATTGTTCATGTTCGTTCTTAGCAAGAGGGATTGTCATGCCGATATTTTCATGGTTTACAAGTAATAACCATTACCTCAGCATCATAGGGATTGGTGCAATTTTGGGTGTTGCGTATCTTTTTTCAACCAAACGCGCTGCCATCAAGCTACGATTGATAGCAACGGCACTGTTAATGCAGGCTTCGCTTGCGCTCTTTATTTTAAAAACAGAAATGGGGCGCTATGTTTTTGGCTCCATGGCACACGGTTTTGAAGCACTCCAAGGTTTTGGCAGCAAGGGTTGCGAATTTGTTTTTGGTGGACTTGCTGATGCTTCTGGCCCGTGGGGATATGTGTTTGCCATCAAAGTTTTGCCGGTCATTATCTTTTTCGGCGCCTTGATGTCCGTGTTATATCATCTGGGTGTTGTACAGGTGATTGTGAGCGGGATTGCTTTCATCATCAGACCATTATTGGGCACATCGGGTGCCGAGACGCTTTCGGTAGCAGCCAACAGTGTGTTGGGTCAGACCGAGGCTCCACTGTTGATTAAAAATTATCTGGCGCGCATGACGGATTCAGAAATTTTTACCGTCATGGTCAGTGGTATGGCACACTTGAGTGGATCACTTCTTGCGGTGTACGGTATGATGGGCATTCCCATTGTCCACTTACTTTCAGCAAGCGTTATGGCCATTCCTGGTGCTATTCTGATTTCAAAGATGCTCCAACCAGAAGTTGATTCACCAGAAACATTGGGCGGTCAACAAGTTAAGATGCCGCGCGAGACCAGCAATATTTTGGATGCTCTTTTTGTTGGTACCACTGATGGGCTGAAGCTTGCCGTTAACGTTGCTGCAATGTTGATTGCGTTTATTGCGCTGATGGCGCTGGTTGATGCTGTTTTGGTGGGCTTGACCGGCTTTAGTGTAAACATGATTTTTGGGTATCTTTTTTCAGGCGTTGCTTATTTGATTGGTATTCCTGCTGCAGAATGTTCTACTGCTGGAACGTTGCTGGGTCAAAAGCTGGCGATCAATGAATTTGTTGCCTACGCCTCTATGGTCAAGGCAGCCCTTTCTGACCGATCAGTTGCTATTTTGACCTATGCTCTTGCCGGCTTTTCTAACTTCTCGTGCATCGGCATCCAGATTGGCGGTATTGGCGCCATCTGCCCATCCAAGCGTCTTTTGTTGACCAAGTTGGGCATGCGTGCACTGCTTGGCGGTACGCTTGCAAACCTGCTTAATGCTGCGATTGCAAGCCTGTTTATTTAAGAAAAAGCTCCCGAAACTGAAATAAGGGCCCGTTTTTTGGCTTCCTGTTTCAGTTTCGGGGTCTAAATTGAAATTGAAGACTGTTTCTGATAGGCTGAGTTTCAGTTATGGTTGTTAAACTGAAATCAGAGGGTGCGAAGATGCGAGAAACCGGGACCTATCAAATTTTGGGGAATTTACACTATTTTATTCCCCATCCATTGCCGCCATCAAATCCTCCACTCGATCTTAATGCAGAGATTATGGCCTTGCATGGGGAAGCCAGTTTTGCCTTGGGGCAGCTCAATGAGATGAGCAACAGGCTGCCTAATGCGAACCGTTTTATCAGGGCTTATGTCATTAAAGAGGCGTTGTTATCATCGGCGATAGAGGGAATTCATACAACACTTATCGATGTTTTTACTCATCCCCTTGGGGAATCGAAGCCCAATAAAAATACTCAGCTTGTGCTGAACTACATTCAAGCATTAGAGGTTGCTTTGCAAATGCTCAAGGATCAAGGCTTGCCACTTGCAACCAGAGTTATTTTGGCTGCACATCATGCTCTTTTATCTGATGGAGAAGGCGATAAGGCAGCACCTGGGCTTTTGCGTAAACAGTCTGTGCGGGTAGGAAATTTGGTGCCACCGCCGGCGTCCGAAGTTCCCAATCTCATGAGTACGCTCGAGAAATATATTAATGAATCATCAGGTTTGCCTCCGCTTATCAGGGCCGGTCTTGTGCATGTGCAGTTCGAGACGATACATCCATTTTTAGATGGCAATGGACGGATTGGTAGGCTGCTTATTGTACTTATGCTTATTGACAGCGGTCTTTTAGATGCTCCCATTCTTTATCCGTCTTACTATTTTAAAAAGCACCATCTTGAATACTATCAACGATTGGATCGTGTGCGTACGCAAGGTGATTTTGAGGGATGGATTATCTATTATCTGAAAGCCATTAGGGACAGTTCCTTGGATGCCTGTCATCGAGCAAAAGATATTGAGGCTTTGAAGACAAGGCTTAAGGACATGGTGGAGCATGATCCTCAATTTGCCAGAATAAGAAAAACAGCAGCTGTCACCCTTGATTTGCTCTTTTCTCAACCCGTTATCGGTATTGCTGGCATTGGCCGTGGAATAGAAAAATCCTATAATACCGCGCACAACATTGTTAAGCAGTTTGTGGCGCTGGGGCTTCTTTCTGATGATAATCTACCGGGACGTAGCAAGCTCTACCGTTTTGAACCATATCTTAAGTTACTGGAAAAAGAGTACTAGAAGCGATTTGCAAGCGCATGACAGTAGACCTGTTTTCTGTTATTATCATGATCTGGTCAATGGAAACGTAAAATTACGATTATTCGTTCGTATGGTTCGAGACACTCGGCCAAGTGCCTCGCTCCTCACCACGAATGGATTTTAAGTACCGTTCGCCCTGAGGAGCCCGCAGGGCGTCTCGAAGGGTGCGAACCGGTTCTTTTAGAGATTCATGAAAATAGCAGTACTTGTTTCTGGTGGTGTCGACAGCTCCGTTGCCTTGCGTCTTTTGCATGAGCAGGGGCACCAGATCGAAGCTTTTTATCTTAAAATCTGGCTCGAAGACGAGCTTGCCTACCTGGGCGATTGCCCATGGCAGGATGACCTGAGCTATGCACAAAAAGTATGCGACATGCTCAACATCCCCTTGCACGTCATACCGCTTCAGGAGGCGTATTGGAGCAGGGTGGTTTCATACACCATCGCCGAGGTAAAAGCTGGCCGCACACCAAGCCCCGATTTGTTGTGTAATCAACAGATAAAGTTTGGCGCATTCTTTGATGCCATTGATGACAGTTTTGAAAAAGTGGCTACCGGTCACTACGCCCAGATCGAAGAAAAAGACGGCATCTTTTATCTCAAGCGTGCCGTTGATCCAGTCAAAGATCAGACCTATTTTCTTTCGTATCTTAATCAAAAGCAGCTCAGTCGCTTGCTTTTCCCCATCGGCCATCTGCCCAAGGCAGACGTGCGTGCGCTAGCACACGGTTATAATTTGCCCAACCAAGATCGCAAGGACAGCCAAGGGATCTGCTTTTTGGGCAAAATAAAATTTAGCGACTTTGTAAAACATCACCTGGGCGTTCAAAAAGGCGACCTGATTGAGTTTGAAACGGGCAAAAAGCTGGGTGAGCACGAAGGCTTTTGGTATCACACCATTGGCCAGCGCAAAGGCTTAGGTCTTTCAGGCGGTCCGTGGTTTGTGGTCAAAAAAGATACTGACAAAAATATTGTTTATATTTCCAATCACTACTACAGTCCTGAAAAGCAACGTGACTCGTTTACTGTTGCTTCGTTGCATTGGATTGCTTTTTCGAATGATAAGTTGGTTAATTTTTGCGCTCGTGGTGAGGAGAGCCGTCAGGCTCGTCTCGAACCATTCGGGCGCTCGAATCCTTCGACCCATTCGACAAGCTCAGGGCAGGCTGCCTCGACTCAAAAGCCGAATGGGCGTTTACTGCCGAGCCTCGTCGAGGCATCAGGACGAGCGCTGTCCCTGCTCGTCAAAATTCGTCATGGTGAATCTTTGTATCAGTGCACGTTGCACATTAATCCTGATGGCACTGGCACGGTAAAAATCAATGGTAACGATCAAGGTCTTGCACCAGGGCAGTTTGCTGTGTTTTATGATGGTGACATTTGCCTGGGCTGTGGCGTTATTGAGTAAAAATTCTTCACACTTGTTAATGCTTCTGTGAAGTGGTACCGTTTCTTAAATCGTTCCCGATAAAAATTTCAAAAGAAGGAGAGAGATGATGAAGTCAAGGGTGAGATATGCGTTTTTGTTGAGCTGCTTTGTTACGTGTGCGAATGCTATGCAAGATGCCCCAGGGCGAGTAACTGTTGCTTGGGAGGCTGCAGATTATCGGAGCGATCTTTGGCAGGACATTATGGCTCAAGAACTCATGACGAGATATGATCTGAAGCATGTGGTAACTGACAAGAGTGTTCTTGATGTTGGCTGTGGTACGGGAGTGATTGCATTGATATTGGCCTGCTACGCCAGATCTGTTCACGGCATTGACATGAGTGCATCAATGATCCGTGCTGCCATGCATCACATAAGAGCGAACGTAACTTTTTGGTGTTGTTCGGCACAAAATCTTGAACGTAAAAATGCATTCGATTATGCCACAGCATTTTGGGTGTTGCAGTGGATGCCTGACACGGACAAAGAACAGGCGGTACAAAAAATTTGGGGCGCATTAAAATCGGGAGGTCAATTTTTCGGTACCTGTTCGGTTGATGACAACAATCAGGAGCTTGAAAGAGCGCTTCCATTCTTGCAGGGGAAGATGCCAAAGCTGAAAGACATTTTTGCAGACAGGGAGCAGTGGAACCAACTTTTGGGGGAGTATCGTTCAACACCAGAGAGGCTCAAGGAGCTTTTTGAAGGTGTTGGCTTTGAAAATGTTGTTATTGAGGAGATAACGTTTGAGAACAACTTCAGTGAAGAAGGGCTAAGAACGATATACACCCCAGGATTTAGAGGCCTTCCCCTTATGGATCATTTGGATGCGCAGGAGCGTCTGCAGTTATTTGAACTTTACATTGGGCTGAAAAAAATGTCGCTTCCTCAGCAGGAGCCTGGTGTCTACACCAACTCAACTCGTCAGTTAATTATTCGGGCTACTAAGCCGTAAAGTTTTTTAGATTTAAAAAGCAAAACACCCTCGAGAATATC
>JAHFBR010000076.1:4065-5949 GCA_023249955.1 bacterium | reverse complement strand
TTGTCGTGATCAGCGTTTGATAGTGAAACGAGCGCCTCTTTTTTGAAGAAGTAACTCTTTTGCCGCCGCGGGGACGGCAGAGTTCCATAGATTAATTTTTGTCAGGTGTGGTGGTTCGGTCAGGATCCACTCTGGAAGGTCTGCGAGATTTGGGTTCAGTGAGACATTGAGATACTGCAGAGTTGTGATGTTGCGAATGCAAGCAGGAATGGTGCGTAGCTTGCAGGCTGCCAATTTGAGCGTTGTGAGTCGCAGGCTGCCAACCCAATTGGGGATCTGAATCTTGAGATTGTCACACAGATCAAGCCAGCACAGCATCGGCATGTTTTGCAGATCCTCTGGAACCGTTAGCAAATTGCACTGACTGATGGTCAAACGGCTGACGTTGTGGAGCAAGCTAAAATTTTTGCTTGTTGCATCAAGTGGATTGCCACACAGATCAAGTTCAACAAGGCAAGGGCAGCGCTCCAGCCATGCAGGTGGTGCATCAAGCCCACAGTCTGAGAGGTTAATTGATGTGATGCGGTGTCCGTAGTTTGGCAAAAAGACTTCGCTAAAAAATTTAAAACAGGGCCCATTTTCAAATGATATTTCATTGGGTTGCTCAACATTGCCGCCAGCAAATTGTGCATTTCCCAAGTTGAGGTCACCGGTCAGGTAAGCGTTTGTAAGGCATTGACTGAAATTGGTGTAAACCGATGTGACGGGAGCATCGCTGGCCAGCCTATAAAATATTTTTATGTCCCGCAAAAAATCTGCCGCTAGCTTGGCGACGGCAATCCGATCTTGGGAAACAATGCTGAGCACGCGTCGTTCAAAAACATGTGGTGGCAATAGACCATATTGTCGTTGTTGCACAAGCGAGAACAAGCTTTGTCTTCGAGGTTGTGTGGCTGGTGGCAGAGCGGCATCAAGTTCTTGCAGATCAAAAACATCGGCCTCTTCGTCCATGGCGTTCGTTGGGTCTTCTGGGTCTCCTTGCATGGCGTAGGTGGGGGATGAGATTGATACAAGAACTGCAAGCGCCATAATTTTTTTCATAAAAAACTCCGTATCCAAGCCTAAGAGGTCGTATGTTTTGCTATGTGACTGGGGTTATGATGGTTACTATCATAAATAATTGATGGGCGTTGGGAAAGTATGTTATTACTTTGTGTTGTGTGAGGCTCATAGTGCCTTTAAAGAAGGGTTTGTATGGATTTATGATGGCCGTATTGATGAGTTGGTATTGGTTTATCTATCCAAAGAGAAAGGATTGCATGAGACGCATCGTTATGAATACGATACTTCTGGTACTTGTTGCTGGAAGTGTCGTTTGTGCCAATGTAAAGCATCGGGCTCCAACAAAGGATTTGCGGTCAACTAAATCAGTGCAGATCATTGGGTCGATATCCGGCGGCCTGGGATTTTATTTTGCTGCTAATATTGGTGGATCATTAGTTAGTAGCGCTGTGCTTTTAAATGGCATCTTCCAATACGTGCCTTCGCCACAAGGAACATCCTTTGTGGTTGGTGGTCGTATTTTCCCCAAAGGTACAGTGAATAAGTCTCAATCAACGTTTACCGTTGACAAGAATAACCAGCTGCTTACTGAAGTGAGCAGTATTGGGGCTTGGCATGCCCAAGGTTTTAGGCATCTTGATTCTACCACCGTTCCTGACCCTGGCCAGATGATGGAAGAAACAAAAAATGAATTCTTTTTTGATACGTGTCCCGTGGATAGCGCTATCTTTGCATTTGGTTTTACGCGTGCTCCAAGGCCAAGCGAGAGTCCAGCAGCTGCTGTTGGAAAGTTTGTGATCATCGACGGGGGCGTGGGAAGCAATAGGGATGCACATGGGCAGTACGAAATGCGAACCTACACAGCTTCTGACGGGTCATTTC
>JAHFBR010000076.1:0-4055 GCA_023249955.1 bacterium | reverse complement strand
GTCATTTCTTATAGAGATTGAATTTGAGCATCCAATTCGTTTTTGTCCTAGCACATAAATATTGTAAATCAAAAAGAGGAGTTTGAGTTATGAACACAAATTTTACGATTTTTAGAAACATGGTACGGGTGACAATTCTTTGCGTGTGCACGTGGTTTGGTTATGCAGATGCACAGCCAACCGGCGCTTCTGCTGAAGAAGTAGAAGCAACGAAGGCTATGTTGAGGACCACCAGAGATATTCAGGTTGTCCTGATACCCAATACTCCCGGATATTATTATGCATCAAATATTGGTGGCTCTATCATTAATAATTTTTTTGCGCCAACAGATCCAGGGGCAACGTATGTATTTGGTGGGCTTATTTTTCCAGCAGGAACAGTAAATCCTTCCCAATCGACCTACTCGGTTGATAAAAACAATGTTCCTTTAACCCAGGCGGGCAGTATTGGCCAATGGCAATGTCAAGGCGTGAGGATTGCTGCGGTTGATTTTTCAAATCTGCCTGCGCCAGGCACAATTCTAGAAATTCCATCAATGGGATTCTATTTTAAAAACCCTGTCAGTGATAATGTAATATTTTCGAGTGGTTTTATTCGCGTATCACAACCGGAGCTCAGCCCGGTGGCGTTTGATGGTGTTTGTGTGATATATGGAGGCCTTGGCTCGAATAAAGATGCTGAGGGAACTCATGACTGGAAGGTCTATGCTGCAAGTGATGGAACGGTGCTGGTGAATGCTCGATTTGAAAAAAGTATTACATACGCGCGTCAAAGCTAATGAATTTTTCGTGATCAGTGTTTGATAGAGAAACCAGTATCTCTTTTTTGAAGAAGTAACACTTGTGCTGGCATAGGGACGCCAGACAGCCATAGATTAATTTTTGTCAGGTGTGGTGGTTTGGTTAGGAGCCACTCTGGAAGTTCGTCGAGATCTGAGTTCAGTGAGACATCGAGATACTGCAAAGTTGTCATGTTGCGAATGCAAGCAGGAATGGTTTGCAGGTTGCAGGCAGCCAATTTGAGTGTTGTAAGATGCAAGCTGCCAAACCAATCGGGGATCTGAATCTCGCGATTTTCGCACACGTCGAGCCAGCACAGCTGTGGCATGTTTTGCAGATCCTCCGGAACCATTAACAAATTGCACTGGCCGATGCCCAAATGGCTGACGTTGCGGAGCAACTTAAAATTTTTGCTTGTTACATCAAGTGGATTGCCATACAGAGCAAGTCTTACAAGGCAAGGGCAGCGCTCCAGCCATTCTGGTGGTGCATCAAGCTTGCAATATGAAAGGCTAATTGATGTGATGCTGTGTCCGTAGTTTGGTAAAAAGACTTCACTAAAAAATTTAAAACAGGGGCCATTTTTAAATGACATTTTATTACCGCCAGCAAATGATGCGCCCCCCAAATCGAGGACACCGGTCAGGAACGCTAGTGCGAGGCATTGGCTGAAATTTCTGTAAACCGATGTGACGGGAGCATCGCTGGGCAATTTATAAAAAAATTTTATCTTCTGTAAAAAAGCTGCCGCTATCTGGGCAACGGCAACAGGGGGCTGGGAAATAATGCTGAGTGCGCGTTGTTCAAAAACATGCGATGATAGCCGCCCCAACTGCCGTTGTTGCACAAGCGAGAACAGGCTTTGTTTTTGGGGTTGCGGTGGCAGAGCAAAATCAAGTTTTAGCAGACCAAAAGCATCGGTCAATTCGTCTATGACGGTCGTTGGGTCATCTTGTGAATCTTCTGAGTCATCTTGCATGGCGCTGATGGGTAATGAGATTGATAAAATAACTGCAAGCACCATAAACTTTTTCATAACGGCTCCGTAGGGTCTTATTGTAAATTTGTTTGATGTCCCTCAACTAAGATAACACAAATTTTTGGTTGTGGTTTTGCTGCACAACAGTACGGGGTTTGGGGCGAGGCGAAAGAAAAATATATTGCAATTGAAATTACAAAAAATGCCTAAAGTGTCACATTTAACCATTTCTGAGAGGACAAAGATAGGGTTTTTGCCAAGAAACCCTCTAAAACAAAGCGCTTTGCAGGACGTGACAAATGCTGAAAAATATGGTACCTTCAAATACTTGAAAAACGAATATTTTTGTTTTCTACCTGAAAATATAGAAATATGGGGGAGCCATGGAAAAAAACATTATTCGTATCAAAGGTGCCAAGGAGCACAATTTAAAATCGGTCGATATCGACATCCCCAAAGAAAAATTGGTGGTCATCACCGGTCCATCAGGGTCCGGCAAAAGTTCATTGGCGCTTGATACGCTGTACGCTGAAGGCCAGCGCCGCTACGTGGAATCGCTTTCATCCTACGCACGCCAATTCCTGGGTGTTTCCAAGCGTCCCGATGTAGAAAAGATCGAAGGCCTGTGTCCCGCCATCGCCATTGATCAAAAGACGGTCGGTTACAATCCGCGTTCAACCGTGGGTACGATTACCGAAATTTACGACTATCTCCGTGTGCTGTTTGCCCGTGTCGGCACGCCACATTGCCCATCGTGCGATAAACCTATCAAAGCAGAATCGCCCGAGCGCATTACCAAAACATTGCTACAAAAATTTGATCAGCAGGTGGTCAGCATTGCTGCACCAATTGCCATTGAAAAAAAAGGCGAATTTAAAAACGAACTCAAACGCCTGTTCCACAAAGGCTTTTATCGCTTTGTAATCAACGGCACGGATCATCGCTTTAAAGATGAAGCCGATATCGAAAATGTTAAACTCAGCAAAAATTTTAAACACAACATCAGTGTTTTGATGGATAAAATTAGTGTTTCGACCATTGAATCGGTTCGCTTGCAAGAGGCCATTGAAAAGGCGTTTGCCGTCAACGGTGGCTTGTGCAGTGTGATCGACCACAAAGGTACAGAACATTACTACTCATCTAAACGCATCTGTCTTGCCTGCGTACAATCATTCCCCGAACTTGAGCCGCGTTTCTTCTCGTTCAACTCGCCACTTGGTGCGTGTCCGCATTGTCATGGCCTTGGTTTTACCTACAATCCGTGGGAAAGCCGTGGAGAGGGTGATGATGAAGAGAACAGCCGATCGGTCTACATGCGCTTTGAGCCGCGTGAACAAACGTGTACATACTGTAATGGCAAGCGTCTGCGCGACGAGGCATTGGCCGTAAAAATTGACACTAAAAATATTCACGACTTCTGTTCCATGAGCATTGGCGCGTTGCTAAAATTTTGCACAACGCTTGCATTTACCGATGAACAGAAAGAGATTATCGAACCGCTGTTACGCGAAATTATCACGCGTCTGACTTTTTTGGATAACGTGGGACTTTCGTACCTGACGCTTTCGCGTTCTGCACGTACCCTTTCCGGTGGCGAGGGTCAGCGCATTCGTCTTGCAACACAAATTGGCTCCGCACTCAGCGGCGTGCTGTACATTCTTGATGAACCAAGTATTGGTTTGCATCAACGTGATAACGATCGTTTGATTGGCACGCTCAAAACATTGCGTGACCTTGGTAACACCGTCGTTGTGGTTGAACATGATATGGATACCATCAGGCAGGCAGATTACCTGATCGATATGGGTCCGGCAGCCGGTCTTTTGGGCGGCACGGTAACCGCGCACGGCACGCCAGAAGCGCTTGCACTCCAGCCGCAATCACTGACCGGTTCATTTTTGGCCGGCACACGTTTCATCCCGGTGCCATCAGAACGTCGTACGCCCAAAGGTTTTATAACGCTCAAAGGCGCCAAAGCCAATAACTTAAAAAATATTACCGTGCCATTTCCACTCGGCATTTTTGCCGCGGTATCTGGTGTTTCTGGTTCTGGCAAAAGTAGCTTGGTTATGCAAACCCTTGCGCATGCAATGCAACGTTATTTTGCCTCCGGTTACGCGATTGGTTCAAGCTTTGATGAGATTGAGGGCATCGAACAACTTAACAACGTGGTGCTGGTTGACCAAAGTCCTATCGGTCGTACACCACGCTCTAACCCTGCAACGTACCTGGGTATTTTTAACGATATCCGCGAACTGTTTGCCTCGTTGCCAGAAAGTAATGCACGTGGTTACAA
>JAHFBR010000075.1 GCA_023249955.1 bacterium | reverse complement strand
AGGTTTTTTTAAGAATACAACGCTTATTTTATACGATGGCTCGGTCTACACGTTTAAAAACAGGCGTTTTCATGTTGCGTCCTTTAAGCAAACCGAGATTGCTTTGCATCAATTTCTTAACCCCGACAACAATGCATTACAGCTTTCCGGCATCAAGTTTTTGACCTGGAGGCCTTTGCTGGCGCTGTACAGCCAGGACCACGGAGCCTTTGCTGAAATTCACAAGCGCCTTGCACAAGTTGTATGGCAAGCAGCGCTTCCCATACTGGGCTTTATGAGCGTGGTATTGATGCATGTACACACACTCTTGAGTTGTATTGTTTTGTGTGGAGGGTTATATTTGTTGTCATATGTTGTTATTGTATTTGCGCAGGCATTTGCGTCACCTCTGCTCATGTTACTATTTTTGTACCTGCCGCTTGTTGTGTTGCTAGCGCTTGGTCTTTATCTTTACAAAAAAAGGCGTCTACTTAAGTAAAAGGAGCTTCCTATGATTGCCGTTATTGTTTTGTACGCCATACTTGCCGCGACCTTTATCTTTGCTAAAAATATTGTTGCCCATGCCAATCCCTGTTTTATTATCGGTTTTCGCATGATTCTTGCCGGCCTGATGCTGCTTGGTTATCAGCGCCTTGCGCACCCAAAAAGCGTTAAGATTGATCGTGCCGATTGGTCGCTTTTGTTCAAAGTCTCAATCTTTCACATTTACTTGGTGTTTGTTCCAGAATTTTGGGCGCTGCAGTATGTGTCTGCGCTCAAAGCAACGCTGATTTACTCAACAACGCCGTTTATTGCAGCCCTGCTGTCATACCTCTTGCTCAATGAACGTCTTACATTGCAAAAAGTGCTGGGTATTGCTGTTGGGCTTTGCGGGCTCATCCCGGTGTTTATTGGCGCGACCAATGGCGCCGAGGCCACCATGGAAATCGCCAGCATCTCATTGCCCGAGATGACCATTCTTTTTGGGGCAACCTGTGCGGCGTATGCGTGGTTTTTGGTTAAGCGCTTGATGCACAAGGGTTACCACCTTGGAGTTATCAATGGCTACGCCATGTTGATGGGCGGAATTTTAAGCTTTATTACTGCCGGATTGCTTGAAGGATTTGCCCATCCGGTTAGCAATTGGCCATACTTTTTATTGTGGACAGCCGCACTGATTATTTCGGCAAACGTCATCTTTTATAACATGTACGGATGGCTCTTGCGTTCGTATTCGATGACCTTTTTGACCTTTGCGGGCTTTCTGTGTCCCGGCTTTGGTGCTTTGTTTGAGTGGCTTTTCATGGGCGGTGAGGTAACCTGGCATCACAGTGCAAGTTTGGCCCTGGTGATGATTGGCCTTTATATCTTTTATCGCAGTGAATTGAAAAAGAATTTTACTGAACCACAGACGTCGTAATCAGGCTAACCAGCTTATTAACAGCCTCGTCAAGATTTTGGTTCATGATGTGATGATCAAAAAGAGGCGCCTTATCCTCTTCGGCTATTTCACGTGATGCTAACTCAATGCGCCGCTCCAGCGTCTCATCATCCTCGGTTCCTCGCTGGTGCAGGCGATCTGCCACTGTCGAAATGTCGGGGACGCCGAGCCAAATAAGCACTGCTCCTGGAAGCTCCTGTTTAATAATTTTTGCGCCGGGACGGTCGGTAACCATCAAAAATGACCTTCCCTGGTCAAGTTCGTGCAGAATCGATCGTGGAGAGCCATACAAAAAGCCGTCATAAAATGTGGTTTCGATAAAGAAGCCTTGATCTTGCTTGCACAAAAAATCCTCTTCGGTCACAAAGTGATAATCAACTCCATTAAGCTCGTGATTACGCGGCGGGCGCGTTGTGTAAGTGGTGACCTTATCGATAGGGTACTTGGGAGCAAGTTTTTTGATTGCCTCCCGAGCAACGGTGGTCTTCCCGCCGCCTGTTGGGGCCGAAAGTACAAAGAGCACTCCACGGTTAGTCATAGCGATCCTTTGAATACCCGTAATCTATGGCGTATTGTTGTTAAAAAACCAAATTACAGAGCTGATTTTAAAGATAATTTTATTTTTTTGAAATTTTTCTTTATACCTAGAGGGCATAAAATTTGAAAAAACACGTGAAAATAGTGCTTCAGAAGGACTTTTATGATATATAAAAATTTGCAAAATGGCATATTTGTTCTCGTGAGTACCATGGTATTGACCAGTCTGGTGCCAGTACAAGCAAAGACTCCTGCTTTGGGCACCAACACGATCACGCAGAACATTGCGACCAAAAGCCCTCAAAGCGACTGGTTTGCACGTAAAAAAATTATTCTGTCAGAGCTGCATCTGCATAAATTGTTAACCATCATTAAAACCAATGTTCAAGATTTGTTAAAAGAGTTCTTGATGAATAAGGATGATGACAGCGAAATGCAAAAGGCATTGTTTGCAGCATCACGCCTCTCAGAAGAGGCACTTATTTTAATGGATGACGTGGTTACCGAGCTTAACGCCAACCGTTGCATGTACAATCCAGAGATCGAATATAGATTTTTAAAAATATGTACACGCCTGAAAGATGTGCCCATCGGGACCATTAAGCCACGACATTTGCGCGACTTATCCAGCCAGCTGAAAGAGTTTAACCAGTTCGTGACGTTTTATTGTCTGAACAGGCGTGATTTTTTAGGCTCTGAAGACTTAGCATTTTTTAATAAACTCACACGCTTTAACCACATTTTATTGTTCTGTCTTTTGAACGAAGATTATTTGGGGATTGATTTCTTTGATTCAGCAACAGACTGGGTTGTCTTTCGTCCGTGGGAGTTTGCCTGCAGGCACAAGGTACTTACCGCTCTTGTTGTTGCATCAATTGCCGCTGCTGGTGGTTATTACTATTACCAAAACTATTATAAAAACAGGCTCAATGCCGTGTATTTTGAAGGAGCTCGCCAGTCGTCTGCAGAATGCGGCGTCTATGCACTGGTACACGCTGTTGCTATGAGCCATGCGCATGATGAACAAGAGGCAAAAGAGCTTGTTGAGCGTGTTAAAGATAGACCTTTGGCCGTGGCTAATGTCAAAAAAATTATTGGTGAGCGTGTGGTGCCAATACGCACGCAACGTGCGCGGACGATGTCACGCAAGGACAGAGTTCGCCTGAACAAAATGCAATCTACTGATTGGCTTGATATTGACGAACTTGAACCATTAGTAGATGATCCTGTGTTTGTGCGTGCTGTAGCGCGAGATCTTGGTATTACTCATGAACAAGTAAGTCCGATTGTTGTCATACAAAACCCTGAAGATATAGGTGTTGGGGCGAGTGATAATAAAGACGCCATCAGCGAGAGTGTCCATGCCTTCCGTAACAGAACAGAGCCACAAACGGTTATGTTGCATATGGTCAAAAATGAGCCCGGTGCGCGAGGTCATTGGATTGCAATCAGCATACGGCCTCCTGAGCAAGGTGAAAAGGCTGCAGCGGTTAAGCCGTGGGTAGTTGACTCAATGGGTGGTTACCATAACGATGGGGTCGCCCGCGTTTTAGATGTTTACCACAAGCGTGATGTTCCAGCATCGGGTGATATCCCAGCATTAGGAAGCTTGGAAACGGTGCGCAATATTTGTGAACATTCTACCGATGGAACACCCCAAGAACGTATCGCACGAGCATTGGGACACTTTGCTGCTGCATGTGCCAATCGGTTGGAGCATGACAAAAACTTCTTTGCCCGCCCCGATAAGGTGCAACAAAGAGCACGCTATCAACAAGCATTTGATGCCATACGTGGCTACTGCTTTGGATATGAAATTGCAGATATTGATGGTATTGCTTTTGGTACCGAAGTTCATCGCGCAGGTGCGCCTGCGCCAGAACCTACGCTAGAGAACCAACGCTATCACATCGAGGGCAGCTCGTTTGATGACTTTGTTGCCTGGGTTGCAGACGCGGTTGGTGAGACTGAAGAATAGGGCCTTGCTGGTCAGAAAAACCTAAAAATATTAAAACCCTGCTGAAATATGCAGGGTTTTTTTAATTCATCACGCCTTGCTGTTTTTTGGTGTATACTTTCTTCACTGTTCTCAAAAAAAATTAAAAACATGCTTAATTAACGGGAAACGTATGAATAAGCTGCCAGACATAGGTTCGAATTTTGCAGAGTGGTACCAAGAGGTTCTTGTTCAGGCTGAGGTTATCGATGCCAGCCCTACCAAAGGCTGCTTTGTTATTCGACCTTATGGCTACGCTATGTGGGAAGGTATTCAGCAGGAGTTGGATAAAAAGATTAAGGCGCTTGGCGTACAAAATGCTTATTTCCCGTTACTGATCCCGGAAGCGTTTCTTAAAAAAGAGGCCAAGCACATCGAGGGCTTTTCCCCCGAACTTGCTGTGGTAACCCATGGTGGCGGCAACAAGCTGGAAGAGCCACTGGTGGTGCGTCCAACCTCAGAAACCATTATTTATCATATGTTTGCCAAATGGATAACATCATGGCGCGATCTGCCTCTTTCTATCAATCAGTGGGCAAACGTTGTCCGTTGGGAGATGCGCACACGTCCATTTGTTAGAAGCCTGGAATTTTTGTGGCAAGAGGGCCACACTGCCCATGCCACGCATGAAGAGGCGGTTACGATGGCGACCAATGCGTTGGCCATGTACAAGGATCTGTATGAAAATTATTTAGCCGTGCCGGCCATTGCTGGCGTAAAGTCGGAGAGCGAGCGTTTTGCCGGAGCCGATCAAACGTACACCGTTGAAGGCTTAATGCAAGATGGCAAGGCGCTGCAAATGTGTACCTCGCACGTTTTGGCGCAGAGCTTTCCAGCATCATTTGATGTTAACTATCAAGATAAAGATGGCACCGTCAAAGTTCCTCACTGCACCAGCTGGGGATTTACCACGCGTTCAGTAGGCGCTTTGATCATGACGCATGGCGATGGCAACGGGCTGATTATGCCTCCACGCGTTGCGCCTATCCAAGTGGTTATTGTTCCCATCTTCAAGACCGATGAAGAGCGTACGGCCATTCTGGCCAAAGTACGCGGCATCAAAAAAGATCTTGATGCGCAGGGCGTTCGCTGTGTTCTTGATGATGATGAAACCAAGACGCCGGGCGCAAAATTCTTTCACTGGGAGCTGCGTGGTGTACCGGTCCGTGTTGAAATGGGGCCAAAAGACCTTGTATCAAACAACGTTGTTTTGGTTAACCGCATTGAAACGGACAAGGCGAAGAAAAAATCGGTGGTTTCGGCTGACAATCTGGTATCTTCGGTTACCGACTTGCTCCAAACCATTCAGAATAATCTTTTGCAGCGTGCGCGCGATCGCATGCGCAGTCAGTGGCATCAAGCCGATAAGCTTGCTACTTTTGGACCGCAGATGGATGCCAATGGCGGCCTGTATCAAACGGGGTGGTGTGGCAGTCCCGATTGTGAAGCAAAAGTGAAAGAATTCAAAGGCACCATTCGCTGCCTGCTCGATGAAAAACAACATTCAACATGTATGCATTGCACTCAGCCAAGCAAAACAGATATTTTGGTAGCCAAGGCATATTAATTAATCGGGAGGTGCGGCGTGAGTGGAGTAGGGGAGGTTGTTGGTCAATTTCATGCTTATTTATTGACCGAAAAGCGTGTTTCGCAAAATACCTTTTTGGCGTACAAGCGGGATCTTGAGCAATTTGACCTCTTTTTGCAGGAAGAGAAAGTAAGAGTGCAGGTGATAACCAAAAGGCACATTACTGCCTTTTTAAAAAAATTAAAGAGTCAGGGTTTAACGGCTAAATCGCTCGCGCGTAAAATTTCTTCGTTAAAACTCTTCTTCCGCTTTCTTTCTGAAATGTTTCACCTCCCCAATATTGCCAAGGCTCTGGTCTTTCCTAAAATTGAAAAGACCCTACCCAACTACTTGACCGAGCCAGAAATCGAAAAACTTCTTGCTGCTGCTAATCGCGATATGTCGGATAAAGGCGTTCGCAATAAGGTTATGCTGTATCTCCTCTACGCCACCGGCATGCGCGTCTCTGAACTGGTTAACCTGACCGTTGATCAGAT
>JAHFBR010000074.1 GCA_023249955.1 bacterium | reverse complement strand
CTCTTTTTATTTAAAGCCTTCTTTTTATCCCACTGTTTTTGTACAGTAGATGCATGCATTCGCAAAGAATTTTTAAAAAACAAAGTGGGAAAAACATGTTATTAAACGATATTCTTGAGCAAAGTGTACAACGCTATGCGCACCGTCCAGTGCTGAGCATGCGCATGGGGTTTCGAACACTAACCCTGACCTACGCACAGGTGGACCAGTACGCGCGGCGGTTTGCGCAGTTTTTGGCCGACCAGGGTGTGCAAAAAGGGGATTGTGTTTTATTATGTGGGCCAAACTCGCCACTTTGGGTGTGTGTTTTTTGGGCCTGTGCACTGCGCGGGTGTTATCTGGTGCCGCTGGCGATGCAGTATACCCAAGAGATGATGGCAAAAATTGCAACTCAGACCGAGGCAAAGATTTTTTTAAAATCGATGGTGGTACGTACCGAGCTGCCGAATATCAAAACTTTTGTTTTAGAGCATCTGGTGCAGGAGTTGCCTGCAACTTGGCGTAATGATATTTTTCCCGCACTGACCGATCAAGATGTGATGGAAATCATGTACACGTCAGGCACCACGGGTGATCCAAAGGGTGTTGTTTTGACGCATCGCAATATTGCTAGCAACTTGCAGGGTATTCAAGAAGTTTTTCAGTTAAGGCGTTCAAACGAACGCACGTTATCCATTCTGCCACTCAGCCACATGCTGGAGCAGACGGGGGGCTTTTTGGTGCCATTTTCAGCCGGTGCGCACATTGTGTATGCCCATTCGCACGGAGCCATCAGGGAGCTGCTGCAGCAGTATCACATTACCACAATGATTGCCGTGCCGGAATTTTTAAAACTGATGGAAGGCCGCATCAAAACGGCAGCGCGCGAAAAGGGTAAAGAGAAGCGCTTTGATGCGTTGGTTGCATGCGCTGCACGCATAGGCTTCAAGCCGTTGCAGCGATTATTATTACGCCCGATGCATCGCTCGCTTGGCGGCAAGCTGAATACTATTGCCAGTGGCGGAGCGCCGCTTGATCCTGAGTTAGAACGTTTTTGGGATGCGTGCGGGGTGTATATTTTGCAGGGCTATGGTTTGACTGAAACGTCCCCAAGTATCACCATCAATACCTATTCGCAACGGCGCATTGGTTCAGTGGGCAAGGCGCTTTCAAATCTTGAAGTGCGTTTGGTCAACGATGGTGAAATCGAAGTGCGTGGGCCCAACGTTTTTGGTGGTTACTTTAAAAATGATGCCAAAACGCGAGAAAGTTTTACGGATGATGGCTGGTTTAAAACCGGCGACATGGGATATTTTGACGCTGACGGCTTCCTGTTTTTAAAAGGCCGCAGAAAATACATGATCAAAGGTGCTGGTGCGCAGAATATCTTTCCTGAAGACATCGAAACGGTCTTAAATACCATGCCTGGCGTAAAAGATAGCTGCGTGGTGGGGCTTGAAAAGCATGCCGGCATTGTGGAAGTGCATGCCGTGTTGCTGTTGGATGATGGGCAGGATCCTGAAGACATTGTGCAAAAGGCAAATGATCAGTTGGCCTCGTACCAGCATGTTACCGGCTGGTCGGTGTGGCCAGAGCCTGATTTTCCGCGTTCAGTAACGCGCAAAGTAAAAAAAGAGGAAGTTTCAAAGTGGCTTGCAGGTCGTGACAAAAATGGTCAAACAGCCAGTGTTGCGCATACCGGTAAAATAGCCGCATTGCTTGCAGAAATCAGCGGCGTGCCGGCAGCATCAATTCATGCAACAACCAAGCTGATGCATGATCTTAAGTTTGATTCGCTGATGCGTGTTGAACTGGTGACGCGCGTTGAAGAGCTGCGCGGTGTGGAGATTGATGAGCGCTTGATAACTGCAAAAACAACAGTTGCCGATCTTGAAAAAATTATCGATACAGCCCAGCCGCTTGCCAAAATGCCGCGGGTCAAGCAGTGGCCTCGTTCATGGTGGGCGCGTGGGTTGCGTTGGGTTGGCAATGGGATCTGTTGGCTTCTGGTCAAAGGTCTTTTTACGCTTCGTGTTGAAGGTGCTGATAATCTGCGCAATCTGCAGACGCCGGTTATCTTTATGCCTAACCATGTCAGCATGGTTGACGGGCTGGTGCTGATGGCCGCCTTGCCGTGTGCAATACGCAGAAGAATATCATTTGCAGCTGCGTACGATGTTTTGTATGAAGAGTTTGGGTATGTGAGCTGGTTGGCAGAACTTTTTTTTAATGCGTTTCCGTTTCCGCGCAAGGAGCACGAACACGTTACTACCGGCCTGTTGAACATGGGCACGGTGCTTGATGATGGCTACAATGTGGTTGTGTTCCCCGAAGGGCAGATGAGCAAAGATGGCAAGCTGTTGCCACTGAAGCGTGGTACCGGCCTGGTTGCCGTTGAAATGGACTGTTTGGTGGTACCGGTCAATATCAGAAATCTTGAAAAGCTGGTGCCCTATGAATATTTTTTACCGCGCAAACGCGGCGTGGTGACGGTGACATTTGGCAAGCCGATCAAAATAACACGTTCCATGACGTATGACCAGGCGACGGATGTTATTGCCGGTGCTTTACAGGAAGCGTCAGTGTCCCGATGATGTGTTCGTTCAGATCTTCAAAAGATGGCTCTTGGTCGTCGTCTCCAGCGTCATCTTCAGCGTTGTAGCTAAAGATAGTTTTAGCACCGCAGGCCTGGAGCAAATGGGTTAAATTTTCAGTGTGGCCTTGACCAGCAAAGACCATAATTTTTTGCGGTCCTTGGGTAGGTACCGACATAGTTGTTGTGATGCGATAAAAGCAATCAAAATCAACAAGACTGTTTGTGGCTTGAAATAAGGAATAAGCAAGCTGCTCTAGAATCAGGGGGCGGCAGTTCAGTAGTGTTGACTGAGCATCTAGTGATTCACAGGATGATAAAAATGCCGCTTGGCGTTCATGCATGGTCCTAAAAATGGCGGTGAGAGCATGATCTCGAATGCCTTGCAGTCGCATGATTGCTTCTGCCGATGGTGGTGAACTGATCTGCTGAAGAAAAGTGTCTGGTTGCATGCATGCCATTAATGTTGGGTTTAGCAAGAGGTCAATGCATGTTAATGCGTGTGAAAATGCGCTTCGACTTTGTTTGAGGTGCTGATCCAGCAATGGGTGAACATTGGTAAGATGTGCGGTGCGTGCCTTGAGTTGCCCATGGTATTGGAGAATAGCTTGTTGTTCAATAAGTAAATTGTCTAATGTCCACAGAGGTAATTTTTCAAATTTTGCTACTTCTGGGGTTGGGTCTATTGCTTGAAGGCGTTGTACAAGATCTAAACATAGTGTTGTTGCAAGACGGTGATCGATGTGTGTTATTGGACAAAGCCTCTTGACTTCACTCATGCCATTATACGTATCACCAAATAGCTTGATTGAATTTATAACGCCTTCTACTTTGTTTGGGTCCCTATCTAAGCGTTTTTCGCAGTATTCTTCAAGTGCTTCGTAGGCGTTGACCTCGAGGCGTTCAGCGTCAATATTTGTTGTTGCCAGATCAACCCCTAGGTTAGATAAAATCTTGGGTTGCATTATATAATTAATCATTTCGTGCTGATCGCTATAGTCGTATACATCTGGATATAGCGAAAGTTGTTTGAATGTGTTGGCTAGAAGTTGGTTAGGGTTTAATTCAAGTGCAATAAGCCGTGGTAGCGGTGTTGTTGTGGCGGCGCTTAGCAGCAGCCCTGCTTGGACTAAGGAGTTTCGGTCGTTGAGGTCGTGTTCATCGCCATACAAATAAATATAAAAGTTGCCCAACTTGAGTACGATTAGTTCAACAATCGTTGCTGAGGTAGGTGCAACATGCATGCAGCTGAGCCCAAGGGCTAAGCTAAGAATAATTTTTAAGCGTCTGAATCGTGAAAACATAAAAAACCTCTATTTTCTATCCTGGTTATAAATATATTTCAATTTAGCAAAAAAAATGTGATTTGGCGAATGGCAGACGAAAATGTTTGTTTTAATGAAAATACAAATTTTAAAGACAAAAAACGCCTAAAAACAAGGCTTTTTAGTATAGGTTTCTTGGATCATTGAGTTCAAGAGAGCGTCTGTGAGAAACTAAATCACTTGGTAAGAAAGTGGTTTGTGGGTTTTTTGCGGGGGGAATGTTATGAAGAATCTCAAAAAGTCGTTGGCATGTGCGGTGCTTGCTGGAACCATGATGGTCAGTGTGCCATCAGTCAAGGCTTGTGGTCCGTGTGGTGGCTGGCTTTCCAGCGTGATTGCATCAAACCAAGACACGTTTAATTATTTGGTGGTTGAGGGACAAACGCTTTTTAAGGGCGTGGTCAAGGGAACCATTAAGTCACTTGTTCAGCTGTATTTCGAACACCCAACAGAATGTATGATGTTTGTAAGCAGCTGCCTAAATGACAGCAGTGATCCGTTGCCTGATCGCATCCTTGATCTTTTAAAGACATTCAATTTAATACAATCTGATGCAAGGGTCAGTGATGTGGTAAAGCTTGTTGTTTCGATGGTTGTTGAAAAGGATAGCGCCACCGGTCAACTGGTTATTTGGTCACTTGATAATCTGATTAAAGATGGTTGGATGACACCAGCGTAAAGACACGTTCTTTTTTTAGTGAGCGTAGGAGATTGCTCCTACGCTCACTTTTTTGAGTGCGTTTTTTACTTATGGTGATGCTTTTTATGATTAGGTTGTTGATCTTCAGTTTCGGAATCTTGGGGTTGGACTTCACGTTTAACTCCAGTACGTGCCGGAGGTTCTTCACCTAAAGCTTCTAGTGCTGGTATTGGTTGAGGCACACGATAATAAGAAACTCATGCCGTTTGGCAAGTCCTACACCACGGACAGCGCGTTGTGTCTGGAAGTCTGGAATAGCATCTGAGGTGCACTCTGTGGTTGCACGCTGATGTGTCTACTGAGTTGCCAATGAATGTGCAGACGAAATCCTGTTCAGCGCCAAACGCATCACCGCAAAAGCAATCGATGTCGAACGCTGGTTTTTGATCAGGGTTGGCGTATTTGTTAAGGATCAGGGCACAAAGTGCTCCGGGCGTGCCTCTGTTTCTTGCAAGTGTCAGTGGGGTACTCCCGTCCACATCTTTGATTGTTGTATCAGCTCCATTCATGAGCAAAGCAATCAGACAAAAAACATGATTGCCGGATACTGCGACATGAAGTGCTGAAGCTCCACGGGTGGTGCATAAGTCAGTTTCTGCGTTTTGTTCTAACAAAAAATTAAGACTTTCAAGGGAACCGTGTTCAGCTGCCACGAATAATGGCGAGCAGCCACTAGCAGAACGTGCATTGATAAGTTCGTCATCATCTTCAGCTCTTTGATCGCCTTGGGTGCGCAATCGTCTATTCCACTTCAAGATTTTTTTCATAAATTGGGGTTTATTGAGTTGTGCTGCAATGTGGAGAGCCGTACGAGATGATGTGCTTCTGGCCATAAGGGAAAAGCCATTTTTAATCCAAACCTTAATGCATGATGTGCTGTCACACTGTGCCATGAGGTGAAGCAATGTTTGGCCGTCGGGTCGTTTAACATCTTTATTGGCACCATATTTAATAAGCGCTTTCATGCTTTTTGGTTGATTACGGAGAGCTGCTATTTGTAACGCTGTTAGGCCCATCGGGTCTAATGCATCGATCAGTGCGTTGTTAGCTTTAAGAACTGAAATACAAGCAACATGTCCTTTGCGAGCTGCATAGTGCAGTGCATTGTGACCCTCGAGAGAACGCGTGTCGATATTACCTTTAAAGTAATGCAAAAGAGTTTCGAGTGCTTCGGCTTTTCCATAATATGCGGCATAATGAATTGGTTGTATATCGTCATATGTCATTGTGGCAAAAGCTTGCAAAGCCTGCTCTGCTTCTGGTGTTCCAGGATTCATATAGGGCATAAATTCTAGGTGAATCATGTTAGGATCATCCGTGATGCATGCCCAAATAAGCGCGGGAACAGCCACAATAGGAATGGGCTGTGGGTGTTCTGCAGCCATTTGTTGAGCAGGTATGATACCAGCTTCTACAAATACATCACGTTCTTCCCCGGGTGGTTGATTTCCTTCCATC
>JAHFBR010000073.1 GCA_023249955.1 bacterium | reverse complement strand
CTCTTCGGGGCGGTAGCCAAAGGCGTAAGAATAAAAAAGTTGATCGCTTTCGCGAATTCCTCGAGCTGTGGTGGTGATGTGGCCGGTGATTGCTGCAAAGTGATAAAATTTTGTGGTTTCAAAAGCTCCGGCAACGCCGAGCACAAAATCCATCGAATTGTTGCCGATGATAGGTTTTTTGTCTATGCCGCTGAGTCTGCGCCGTGCTGTTGGCAGAGCAAGCCCACTCAGGACGATAACTTGGTTTCGTTTTTGAAGAGCATAATCGTGATAAATACGCAATTTGCTCACCAGCTCAAACTTTCCCGTACCTGCGGCTTTGGATGCCGACAGTGTGTTGTTGGGAGCTCGTTCAGAAATCTTTTTTGAAAAAAAGATTGGAAGTCGTGCCTCAAACGTTAAATACTCAGTGAATCCATACATGATGCGGTTAAGAAATTCTGTTTCGTGCTGAGTGCCTGCGTTTGCATATTTGATCAAGCCATCAACATTGATGCCGCCCTGGCGTGCAATGTCCGCGCGGAGGCTAAACAGCTCGTGTGCGTGAAGGCTGATTGGCTGCCAAAGCCAAACAAGTGACAATAACAAAAACACTTTTTTCACGGTGTCTCCTCTATTTTCACTGCTGACAATATCGATGGAGCACGTAATAAAGCAAGAGGCGCTTTAAATTAACGACTTTTACCGATGTAAAGCATAATTCGTTGCATATGTTGCATTTTTGACCAAAAGTTGGCTGTGATATGTAGTGATTTTAACCAAAATGTAGGAAAAATCAGTTGATTGAGCCAAGCCGTTCGTACAGCTTCTGATACTGCTTAAAAACAACATCGGGGCTAAAGTTTTGCATGACGTGCTGGTAGGCGTTTTGGCCTAGCCGCCGAGCAAAATCTGGACTATCAATCAATCGTTCGATCTGGGCGACCAAGTCATCAAGATCGTTATTTTTAAAGAGCAGACCCGTTTTTTCGTTAATCAAAACAGCTTCTGCACCAGTTCCAGAAGCGCCAATGGCAGATTTTTTCATGAGGCCTGCTTCCAAATAGACGATGCCAAGTGCTTCATTTTTACTCGTCAGAACCATCATGTCTGAATGATGTAAAAGAGCCGGGGTGTTTTTATAGAAACCCAAGAAGTGGATGTACTCTTCAAGCCCTAGCTCGGTTGCCATCTTTTCCATTGCCGGTCTAGAACTCCCATCGCCAGCAAACACGACATAAACTGGTTTTTGTTTATCCACAAGTTGTTTAACTGCCCGAATCATAAGTACGTGGTTTTTATGGTCAAGATCTCCATAAAAATTGGCAATCATGCAAATGACGGGATACGGCTTGAGATCTTGCTTAATGATCTCGTGAAAAAACGCTTCACGTGATTCTTGTGGTGTGAATGTTAAAAATTTTTCTATGCTCAGCAGCGGTGGAATCCAGGAGATCATGGGGATTGAGAAATGATTCTGAATGTTTGCGTTTTGCGCCATTTCAACCATGCGTGGCCCAACGACGACGAGCTCATCAAGCCCACGAAGATCGGAAAAGTGTTTGAATGTTGGCACGTGCTGCGTTAAAACCACGCGAACAGGATGCGATTTTTTTAAACTAAGAGCATCCGGTGTTTCTGGTCTGTTGTTGGTGTGAATAATATCGAACTGCTTAGTTTTGCACAAGGCACTCAGCGTTGCTTGTAACGCAAGATGATACAACGGTCGAGCGATGCCGCTAAAATGATTGGCGCAAGTGGTATAAAAAGGCAACCCAAGATCCTTGAGTTGTGCTTCCAGTGCTGAGTTTTCATTAATTAAAAGAGATGCATCATAGCCATTGGCATACAATTTTTTATACAGTGCGAGAATATGATTTTCCCCTCCGCCCATGCCGATGCTTAGGCAGACCAGCAGGATTTTTGGCTTTGTTGGATCAGTGGTAGGCACGCTTGCGCCTTTGTAAAAAATTGGGTGCGAACGTTTGAGCAAGATGGCGTAGCCGCTTGCTGCCGCTGCTGCTATAAAAATCAGGGTGGCAAGAATTTTTTTTAACATGGGAGGCCTCATTTCTTTACGTGTGACTGGGGTTATTGTATCAGAAGCAAAATTTTTGAAAATTTATTGTCACAAGGGAAGGTTGTTGTTTACGCACCATTCTTAAGAAATTCAAAAACTCTTTTTTTTGTAAAAGCAACATGTCTAGTCTTAATGGATATGTTTTTTATTTTTAAGAGGAGTTGTTATGAAAATCCCTTCTGCTGTGAGCATCCTTGCTGTACTCATGCTGCAACTGTCATTAAGTACGGTGCTTGATGCAGCGCCGAAAGTATCAATTGGTGAATCAGCGCAGGAGAAGCACAATACAGATGCTGCTTCTGCCCCATCAAAATATGTATTGCAAGGCCCACAGGGACCGCGTGGCCCACAGGGACCGCGTGGTCTTCAGGGTCCTATGGGCCCACAAGGCCCAGCGGGTCCATGTGGATCAGTGGGGCCACGTGGGGCTATTGGGCCTTGTGGAGCTGATGGGGCAACTGGAATTTCTGCTGGAGCTTATGGATTTTTTTACCGTATGGGTGGAAACTATTGGAGCGGAGGAGATACCGCATTGGCCTTTGGCTATAATCCTATCATGCATGGCATGACTATCTCGGACTATCCTGATACCATTACGCTTAGCAATACCGGTGTTTACTACGCAATCTTTAGGTGGAATACGGTGAATAGCGGATCAAACCTTATTTTGCATTTGGATGGTTCACCCATTGCTGGTTCAAATACCATCACCGATAGCAACGTTTTGGAAGGGCACGTGCTGTTTTCTGCAATGGAAGGTGAAACGCTTAAGTTGCTCAACCATGGAAGTGATAATTTAACCAATCCTGATGGGACTTGTATCTCTTTGATTATTTTCCAAATAGCGTAATAGTGCTGCAAAGATAACCATAAAGGGCTCCAAGGACTGGTTGTAAGTCGGTTTTTGGAGCCCTTTATTTTTTATAAACAAAGCGCCGCTGCGAATGTCACATAAATTTTTAATAATTACAAAAATCTTGTGTCTTTTGTTTGCGTTATTGACACTAAACAAACCTTGACGATGAAAGTGTGGAGGCGGCAAGCAAAAAAAAGGATACAAGGCCGTGGGACTAGAAGCAAAAATTTTGGTATTTGGTTTTTTGATGCTTTATTGTTTCCGTGCTTACCCAGTTACTGTGGGGGCTGATTCGCTTGTGTCGGTCGAACCAGCGACAACTTTTCCTGCAGCCAGTACAAGCAACCAAATTTTACAGTTTGCCTTTATGCAAAATGGTTTTTCGTTTGCAGATGCGACTATATCGTGTACCTTTGGTGCGGCTTTTCCTGTAGCTGGCACTATCAGTTTGCGTGGCGGCACATTGTATCTCAATACAGATCTTCTTTTTCAAAATCCGGCAAACTTGCTTTCAACAGGGTATGTTTGGGGCAATAATCATCAAGTTGACCTATCACAAAGTATTACGTGGCTTCCGGCCACATTTCAATCTGCATTTCGTGACACGTCCATTTTTTTGAATAATGATTTTACGATTGCAGGAACGGTAAAGTTTTTGGGGACATGCTTATTAGATGGCCGATGGAACAATGTAGCACTTGGTCAAGGTGCCAACCTGATTATTGGTCATAATGCAAAATTAACGTTACGTAATATGGAGCTCAATTACTTGTTGGGATATAAAATTAAATGTCTTGATGATAGTGCCAGCCTTGTTCTGGATAATGTCCGATGGGCTCAGTCTGGTGACTATACATTTACCAGAGGATCTATTTTGTTTCTTGATGAAGTTTATGTTTCTGGTCAATATGTCTTTAACTTTTCGCCTACGCTGACGAGTACCATAGGTACCGATTCAATGCTCTACTTTGATATGGGAACAAAGTTTTGTTACAGTCCAGCCGTTCCTAAAAGAACGCTGCTTTTTATGAATGACTCAACATCACGTTTATATTTAAATGGTTGTTCGCTGGTTGCAACACGTACTGGGTTGGATTTAGTTCAGGGTAGCTTGATTATTGATAATGCTGTGACCTTTAGCAGCCAAGCACACTTTTCAATAGAAGGAATAAGATTGAAGGATACGCTCAATACTATTATTTGTGGTGGCGGGGCGTTGAATTTATTTGGAAATATTATATTTAACTAAGAACATTGATACTGCGGGAGTATGGATGTGATGAAAAAACAATATGGAGCGGTATCATCTTGGAGAATGTTGCGTGCCAAGCTTCTTCTCTTTCTTTTGATATTAGATATCTTTGCTGTTCCGTGTTCGTATCTTTTTGCGCATGCGCCTTATAATGCCTTAACTGATCAAGATCTTCACACCATTCTTACCTCGAGCGAACCATTGATCTATCTTGGTCCAGAGAGCACGAGAAAGGATGGCTCTGCCGTTGTTACCCTGCCGGCCTTGAAGGCCGCAGTTGAGGATTACGCTTACGTACTGAAGCAAAAAATTATTCCAACCTCGGTGACGATTACGCATGATCAGATGGGACGGTCAACAACGTGCAATTTGTACCAGTGCGATGATGTGCGCATAGCCCCATCTGCAAGCTATGCCGGCTTTACGTTTACCTTCAATGGTCCAGATCAGTCTTTTGATGCTGACAACCACATCGCCGCTTTTTTTGACGTCGGGCTGAGAAGCTTTAACAACTCATCCATCAAGGTGAATGCTGATGGCAATGTTGATATGCGTATGACTGGCACAACGACTTTGCTGGGGTTGGTTACGCTTCCCGGTACAGCACAAAAATCAGTCACTGGCTCACTGGTCTATATCGACCCTACAACCGGCAACATTGGTGTTGGTAACTCCAATTATACATTTACCAGTGATGTTTTTGTTATACAAGGCTCCACACTCTGGGTCAGCAAAGTAGATCCACGCAGCCCAACAACGACCGTTACCTACAGTGGTAGTATCTCGTTGCCATCTCCAACGACAGCAAATAACGGCTCACTACAAATTAATGGCATACCATTCCTTCATAATTTTGGTACCAATGATACATTTGCTGGTGCAAATGCAGGTAATTTGACCATGTCAGGTGCTAATAATACTGCTGTTGGCACCACTGCTCTGCATGCGAATACCACGGGTGGGGCTAATACTGCTGTTGGCGTCGTAAGCATGGCTGTCAATACTACTGGTGGCGGGAACTCTGCATTTGGCGTGAATAGTCTTGCCGGTAATACGACAGGTAGTTTGAATACCGCCCTTGGAGCATCGGCTCTTTTTGCTAACACGACAGGTGGGCAGAATACGTCGATTGGTCACTCCAGTCTTTCTGCTAACACGGTAGGTGGTGAAAATACGGCGTGTGGCTATCTCAGTCTTCGAAATAATACAGCATCACAAAATACTGCGGTGGGGCACTCGAGCTTACGACTTAATACAACGGGAGCGCAGAACGTAGCATTCGGTCACTTAGCGCTTGAACGCAATGTAACCGGGTCATCAAATACTGCGGTTGGACAGGGAGCATTGTCTGTAAATACTGCATCAAATAATACAGCGGTTGGACAAAAGAGTTTGTTTAACAATACCTCCGGCAGTTCTAATACGGCAGTTGGCCAGGGAAGTCTACAAGCCAATACCACTGGGGCTAGTAATGTTGCAGTTGGTGGCAGTAGTCTGGCTGCCAATACGATTGGACAGAGTAACACGGCTCTTGGTTTTCAAAGTATGCAAGTCAATATAACCGGCACACAGAATACTGCTGTAGGCATGGATAGCCTGCAATTCAATACTAATGGTATAAATAACGTCGCTGTTGGTACCTTTAGCCTTCAAAAGAATGTGAACGGTAGTTCAAATACAGCAGTAGGAGCAGGCAGCCTTATTAATAATACTATCGGTAACAGCAATACAGCTCTTGGATTCCAAAGTATGCAATCTAATATAACGGGAACAAATAATACGGCGGTTGGTCAAAGTAGTCTTTACGCCAATACCAATGGCATCAATAATACCGCTGTTGGGTTAAATAGTCTTTTGAATAATACAAGCGGCGTGTCCAATACCGCTATTGGTGTAAGCAG
>JAHFBR010000072.1 GCA_023249955.1 bacterium | reverse complement strand
AAGTCCATACCACCCCAGCGCCACAAAACAAACAGCTACCACCGTTGCCGTGCCCGCAAGCGCAATAAATTGATAGCCCAGGTATTTTTGAAAATCGACAGAAAAGCGCTTCCAAGGCTTACGCTGCACCACAATCAAAACCAAAACGCCAACAAGCAATGCTAACCCAATGAAAGCTTCGCACAAATAAGTAACATCAAAAAGCATGTCGATTGAATACGTTTTATTGAGCTTAAAAAACGCAAAAAAGCCCGCAAGCAGGGCAAGTTTTGTTACAATACATGCAAGCAAGTAGCCCCACCACCGACCAAGCGTCTGTTTTAATGATGGCCATGGCACAAAGAAAAAGGGTATAAATATCAAGGCGATTGGTTTTAATAAAAAAGAAAAGGCAAACAGCGTGCCATACACAAAATACTTTTTAAACGAGTCTTGGTAACAATCGCGCACGAAGAGCGCCAACAAAAAAAACAGTAATGGCATAGCATCCCACTGGCCGTGAATGCAGGTGATAATCAGCGCAATGGGCGAAAATGCATACAGCAACCCTGCGTACAACGCCTGTTGTGGGCGAAGTTTTTTGACAAAATCGTACACCAGCACGGCAAGTAACGAGTCAAAAATTATTGGTATTATTTTAAAGCAAAAGGCAACAGGCAGCTGTGTTTTTATACTCAAAAAACTACAGAGCCATAAATAAAAAGGGATCAGAGGGTTTGAACACCAGATGGAGCCTGGATGCTGCACCAGCGTACCGTTCAAAGCATGTTCGGTAATGCCAATGTAGGCAGAAACATCAATGCTTCCATAAAAAATGTATCCTAAAAGTATGCGTACCAATAACGCCGCAGAAAAAATATATAATGCCTGCATGCTCATCTCTCCTTTTTTAAATGTTTTACTTTTTATGTAGGCAGTATAGCATTAAAAACACAGTCGCAACGCCCCTTTGATCAGGAGATTCATGATGCTGCACAAATGCCTTTCAGTTGTTGTTCCCTTTTTTAACGAAGAAGCAAATTTACACGAATTGTACAACGAGCTTGTCTCCGTCTTCACGTCGCTGCGTACTTTTACGCACTATGAAATTATCATGGTTAATGATGGAAGCAAAGATCATTCGCTTGCTGTTGCACAAGAACTGGCAGCACATGACCCCTGCGTCAAAATCATTTCATTCACACGCAATTTTGGCCACGAAGCTGCAACGTATGCCGGCATGCAGAATGCCGCGGGCGATGCGGTGGTGCTGATTGATGCCGATCGGCAAGATCCGCCAGAACTGATTTTGGAATTTGAAAAAGAGTATCTTAACGGGTATCACATTGTGTACGGACAACGCACCAAGCGCTTGAATGAATCATGGCTTAAAAAGGCAACGTCACGCGCGTTTTACCCGATTTTTAAATATCTAACACATGTGGACTTGCCACCCAACGTGGGTGATTTTTGTTTGATCAGCCGAAAAGCTTTGGACTGTTTTAAGCAGCTACCCGAAAAAACTATTTTTATTCGCGGATTGATTTACTGGTCAGGGCTACCAAAAAAAGCGGTACCGTTTGTTCGCCGCAGCAGAGGGGCTGGAGTATCCAAATATAATTATTGGAAGCTGAGCATCTTTGCCATGGAAAATATCATCTCTTTTTCCATCGTGCCCATTTACCTGATTATTTTTCTTTCGCTCACGATTATTGCACTCTGTTTGATTGGCAGCGCTATTGCGTGTTCTATGCACTTTCTGGGCTACGTCGTCATGACCGGTTGGACGTCACTGATCATGTGCATGCTTTTTTTGTTTGCCTCAACATTCTTTTTCTTGGGCATTTTGGGACTTTATGTGGGCAAGATCTTTCAGGAGATCAAGCAGCGGCCAATATTTTTGATTGACGAGAAAGTTAATTTTGAGCACCAGATCGTTTGCAATCACGAGCCCATACAACAAAAACCGTACACAAACGAACTTCTCTAGTAAATCGTTTTATGCTGCTCAGGCGTCCAATCCGGTGTAGAGATCACAGCGACCTTTAAATCCCTGCCCTCTACCCAGTACCACTTATTACGTTCCAAAAACAGCGCATCACCCGTTTCTATTTCAAAATCACCGTCGGCACAGTGGACCGTTGCACTTCCTGAAAGTACAAAATAGATATGGTCGCACGCCTGATTGAGCGCCTTGGCACCCGGTTCTGACGGATAACGTCCATCAATATGAGCGGTGGCCAAACCAACATGTTCCAAAGCAAATGGATACTCCCACACAGTACAAACCGGCGAGTTGCTTTTTTTTCTGGCATCAGATTTTTTGACCAAACGCATAGTGTTTTGCCTGCTTTTGAAGTCTTGCAACATCCTCAACGGTAAGCTCACAAAGCCGTGCAACAGCCGCACATTCTTGAGAAAGCGTTGTGTCAAAAATCAATGGATCATCGGTGCAAATAATCACAGGATGGCCATCACGCAGTAACTGCAATGCTGGGTGTTGAGCTGCATCCTTAATCATGCCAACCAACACCGCGCTCCTTAAACAAAGTTCAACGGGCGTCCTTCTTTCACGTATCCAGTCAATAGCATCTTGACACAAATGCACCCCATGCCCAATACGACTTGGATTAATCTTTTGCAGCTCTTTCATTTGTTGTTCTGCTGATTCTTTTGGTGACTCCCCCAAGTGTAGCGCTACTGGAATATCACACTCTCGAGCCTGCACAAGACTCTCAAAAACCGCTTCGCCATCTCCTTGCACCGAATCGCCAGAAAGATCAATGCCCACTACTCCGTGGTGTCGATACTTTTTGACAAGTTCAACGGTTTGCCCTGCCAGACCAGCAGATGAATCGCGTCGCAAACTTAAAAGAATACCAACTTTAAGTGGTACTTGTGCCCGTTCAATGCCACGCAATACCGCCTGCAAGTAACCTTCTAAACCGGATCCTAAGTCTTTTAGTCCTGTTCTGAATTCAGCATATGCCACATTGTCTGCTGATAAGGCACGGCATAAAGCAACAACGCCATCCTCAACTTTTTGGTCCGTATCAACAATCTTGCCCACAAGCGAAAAAATCTGAAAGCACTCATGATAGTCCATGCCACCCTTGAACCGCTCAAGAAAGGCCACAAGCTTCTCGTACTGCTCTGGCGTTGCTATTTCTCTCAAATAATCCAGTGGCCATGCGCCACCAAGATGCAGGTGCAGCTCAATCTTTTTAATAGCTTTCATTGCGTCTACCTCATCACCCAATACATCGGTTACCGCATTATCAACAGCATCTTCCATTCCACTCATCGCTGCTGAAAAACCAATGCTACCAAGCTGTAGCGCAACGCTGAACAATAAAACAATAATCATGCTATCCTCAGGCAAAAATTCGAAGACTAACTCACAAAAAAAAGGCCCCGCAGATTTTGCGGGGCCTTTTTTATCATTCAATTTCAGGTACTTAGTTAACCAAAACCTCTGCGCGACGATTTGGCGAGAGCTCTTTGACCAACTGACCGCGTTCGGTTGCATCAGACCAGACCAGTGGGCGTTCATAGCCGTAACCAACGGTCTTGATAGTGCTTGAAGCGATACCATCTTTGACCATTTCAGCCTTAACAGCCTCTGCGCGACGTTGTGAAAGTGCCAGGTTGTAGGTTGCTGAACCGATTTGGCAGCAGTGGCCTTCAACAACGATACCCTTACCTTGCTCCACGGCTTGGTGGGCAACTGCTACGTCTTCTTGAACCACAGGCGCCTGTTCAGGGGCAATGTCATTCTTGTTGAAGTCAAAGTGAACGGCTTGGAAGGCAAAAGCTGATGGAATATCGCTGTTTGCGGCCCCGTCCAGATCTGTTTCGTCATTTTCTACGAACAAAGGCACGTCGTTTTCACCAGGCAGAACCTCATCATCAACGAATGCAAAGCTTTCAATATCGCTGTCATCCAGAAGATTTTCGGTATCCTTAAGCAACGGAATGCTGCTTTGAGTAAGCTTTTTGTTCGCTTTTGTGTCCTTGTGGGCCTTCTTTTTGCCACATCCAGCAGCAAACAGAACAACAACCACGCACAATAACCCCAATTTATTCAGTTTGTCCATAACTATACTCCTCGTTTCCCTCACCGGAACCTCAGACACCAATTGCGGCCAACACAAACCTAGGCGCGCAAATTACCACATTTTCCCAAATAATCTACCCATCCGTACAAAGTTCTATTATACTGAATGAATAGTTATTAACATCTTACTGAAATTTTTTTAAAAATCCACCCAAAAATACTAAGATTTGCAACATAGGTAAAAAACTTATAAGGGTACCGAGGTTTTCATTGTGAAACGAATTTTGATCAACAAAGACGGCTGGCAAACACGCGTTGCTGTTTTGAGCAATGACAAGTTGCAAGACATTTACTTTGATACACACAACAAAGAGGATCTAGACCGCTGTTTCTTTAAGGGACGCGTGTCAAAAGTTCTTCCGGGCATTCAAACTGCCTTTGTTGACATCAGTCAACACAAGGCCGGGTTCTTGCACATTTCTGAGGTCGATAGGGCCTTGGCAACCGAACGCATTACCGATTTTTTGCAAGTTGACGAAACACGCGAAGAGTTTACCCCACGCGAAATCAAAACGTCGCTTGATATCAGCAAAATCTTTCATGAAGGCGAAGATATCTTGGTTCAGGTTATCAAAGAGCCAATCCACGAAAAAGGTGCCAAGCTTTCGACATGCTTCACTCTTCCAGGCCGCTTTTTGGTGCTCATGCCCAACATCCCACACCTGGGGGTATCAAAAAAAATTGAAGACAAGGATGAACGCAACCGCCTTCGCGAGCTTCTGCAACAAAATCTACCTGCAGGCATGGGCGCCATTGTGCGCACCACCGCCGAGGGACGTGATGCAAAGGACCTGCAAAAAGACCTGGCATTCCTGGTTTCAACCTGGACATCGATACAGAAAAAATTTAACAAGGCCAAGCCTGGTGAAAAAATTCACGAAGATCTAGGCGTTTCGCTCCGCGCCGTACGTGATCATTTGGACGAGGATGTCGATTCCGTGATCTGCGATGACCAAGAGGAATTACAAACACTGCATAAATTTGTTAAGCAGCTGACACCAGAACATTTAAATAAATTACGTTTTTATAGCGGTCCTCCAACACTTTTTGAGCGTTTTAATATTGATGAACAGCTTGATAAAGCCCTCCAGAAAAAAGTACAGCTCAGGTCGGGCGGATCGTTGATTATCGAAACCACCGAGGCAATGACGGTTATTGACGTCAATACCGGAAAGTTTACTGGCACCGGCTCGCACGAAGATACCATTTTAAAAACCAATCTTGAGGCAGCCGACGAAGTCGTTACCCAACTGCGCTTGCGCAACATTGGCGGCCTGATTGTGATCGATTTTATCGACTTAGCAAACCCCTCAAACCGTATGAAACTTTCGCGCTTTCTTGAAAAAGCCTTGAAAGAGCGCGATAAATATCAGTCGGTCACACTTAAAATTTCTGAGTTTGGCTTGGTGCAAATGACGCGTAAACGCTCTGGTAAAACTTTGCTGCAGCAGCTGACCAATGTTTGCGCCGCTTGTAATGGCTGTGGCTTTGTAAAATCCATACCAAGCATCAGTTTTCAGATCTTGCGCCATTTCAAAGCAGAAGTGCAGCGAAGAAATTTGACAGGTTCTGTGGTTCTGTCAGTATCAGAAAAAGTCTTTGAATACCTCATTCATCAAGAGTATCAGCCTATTTTGCATCTTGAAAAACTGCTCAACTGCAAGGCTATTCTTGAAAGCAATGAACATTACGAAGACGTGCAGTACAGCCTAAAACCAATGTAATATTACCCCATAATCTTTTCTTGGCCGCGAAAGATTCAGCATGGCAAACGAAGCAAAAACTATTATTGATAGCTACCCAAAATACCAAGCTACCATTGGCATAGAGGTCCACGTTCAACTCAAGACCAATTCAAAAATTTTCTGTTCATGCCCCAATCAGTTTGGCCAAGAACCAAATACCAACATTTGCCAAATCTGCTGCGGCCACCCAGGCGTTTTGCCCGTGCTGAATAAAAAGGTGGTTGATTACGGCATCATGGCCGGTATTGCCACTAACTCCACCATCACACGCGAATGCGATTTTGCCCGCAAACATTACATTTATCCCGATCTACCAA
>JAHFBR010000071.1 GCA_023249955.1 bacterium | reverse complement strand
TTCAAACGAATCGGACGATGATCGGCACCTGCTTTGTGCTGTATCCTGCTGTTGCCACACGCTAAAAAAACCGTTCCGACGTCCAACAATAATACTTTCTGGCGTCGCGCCTTCGGTTTCAGCACCGTCAATAAACTCGAGCGCTGAAACGGCACCATTTCGCTCGCCATCAGAAGGCAATGTCGCGCAACAGGTGTAATAAATCTTATAAGGTCCGCGTCTTTGTACATAAAGCTGCACAGTTCCATCCTGCAAACCAACGGCGAAGAAGCGTTCATTGAATGTTTTTACACAGGTAATAACACCACCAACAAGACGCAACACTTGATGAATCTGACCGTAGTCGCAACTTTTTTTTGCAAGCGTTTTAAAAAGATCAATGGCCGCTTTTCTGTCGGTTTTGATAAATTGGCATACCGACAGACGCATCTCCTGCGCCATGCCATGTGCAGCACCAAAAAACGTTGAGCAAATCGCTAAACTAGAAAAAAAAAGACGTACTTGATTCATCCCCGCACCCTTCCCCAAAGATTGCCATCCCCACTATCACCACTGCAAGCGTGTTTTAATGTATGCTACTCAAGCATTAAAAGGCAAGAGTTTGAACACTTATTATTGAATTGAGCATTTTGAAAACATGCGACGACAGCAGGAAACATCTCGGTCTTCTGGGTCGTCAAATTTCGGCAGAAGTGGCTCCATTAAAGAAAATGGCTCCCTGGAAGGTGCAGCATCCACATCCTCGAGCAATGGAACTGAAAAGATACGTTTAATAAAAATGGGCAGATCATCAAATACGCTGTGGTTTTTTGCAACCATTTCATTAAACTCATTGATATCACAATCATGGGTATGCGCGCCAAGCGCCACCAACGCCACAAGTAATTTCCATTGCTTACGTTGCAGATCAAGCAAAGGCCGTACATCGAATACATAAATCAGATGTGGTGCTGACTGGGGCACAAAGGCAATTGACTGATCGTTGATGCGCAAAAAACAACGGTAACTCTCGCTTGTTAATGCTCTAACCGATGAAATTCTTCGCCGTCTAAAATGATCTTTGGGGTGAGCATAAATGGATCGCTGGAAAATACGATCGGAATCGCGCACCAAAATAACATCGTCCTGTACAATTGCCAGACCATCATCAAATTCATGGGTAAGTAAAAGACGTACAAACGGCTGTTTGTCTCTACCGCACACTGAATCGATCTTGACCAAGCGCAACGTACCATACTCCCCAATAACCGGTGCTAACTCATACTTTCCGCCACACTCCTGCCAGATGTGAATAGTCCGCGCAGCTTCATATTCAACTGCCACAATGGGATGCTCTGACCACGGATCATGCGCTGTCATAATCAACGAAACAGGCCCGTCAGGCATCGCAGGGAAGGTGTAAACGGCTCGATACATACCGCTATCTTCATCTTCACGCCAACAAAAAACACTACCATTCTTCGCACCACTAAAAAAGCTTCGACCAGCCAACCACGCCAAGCCAACGGTATTTTTTAGCTGAAGAATCTCACTGCCAGCATGGCCTTCAAGAATCTGCATATCAAAGGGCGCATCATCCCGTCCATGAAAATAATCTGCCAAAATCTTCAGCGTTGGCACATTTGCCTGGACAAGCGGCATACCTGGAGCCTGCATGGCATATGCAATATGCGCCACCACTTCAGCAGCTAAGATCACGATAGCCAGCAACTTTTTCATGGGGGGTCCAACAAAATTAGACGTTTATAAAATGATGCAGCTCTCGCACAACCTGGCACAACAACAATCATTATCACCACAACAGTCATCATCATCACCAAAAGCACCTGGCTGACCGGTTAATGGAGTACCCTCATCAAGATTCACGGGAACCAAGACGTCATCATCTCTGTGATCTAGGTCGCAAAACAAAAACCTCATTGAATCTGGTAGGCCATCAAACAGGACCCTATCTTGACCTATTATCTTTTGCAACTGCGCTGATTGGATGCTTGGATTTAACGCTCCTGCAGTCACAAGCCGCACCACCAACATCAATTGTTCAATACTCAGGGTTAACAATGATCGTGCGTTAAAAATGGTAATGTGACCCTTGCCAGGATGATTTGCTATCGCATAATAAACATCGTTGCAAACTAAAAAACGCATACCACCACTCTCTTGAATGCCATAAGATGGCGCAGAGCCTGAGCGCTCCACCATTCTAACTTCCTTATATTGATTTTCCTCGCGCTTGTACATGTGACGCGTGGTACCTTGACCTTCGGTAAGTGATATACTTACAAACACCCCCTCCTCAACATTGCCAAACTTTATAAGGCGCGTCTTGCCGAGTAATCGAGCAAATGGTTGTTTGCACACATAACCACCTTTTTGATACTCCCACATGCAAAGATGATCACCATCTCTCAGCTCCACGGCAATAAATGGGCATCTTTTGTCAGCACTATTTTCTGCAAGCATAACATTGGTAACGGGTGCAAAGCCTGCTGGAGAAGCAAGCATTGTTATGCATTGGTACTGCGATACTTGCCCACGCTGCGGCTCTGCTCTGTGCCAAAAACAGACCGTACCATCAGTGGACCCACTGACAAAACTAGAAGAATTAAGCGCGTTCAAGTATACGATAGGCTGAACATGCAGTTTCACGCAGTGCACATTAAAAAACTGGTCATCGCCGGCGTTAACAAGCTCCAAAATGCGAGCCATATTTTGCTCGATAATCATGCGTTTTTGACCAACATCCATCGCATGAACCGCCCCAACCAACAGCAACATGGCCGCCACAACCATCAATCTCAGTTGCATCGCAACTCCTTTCACATCTCTGGAGAACAACTACTTGATCACGCTCCGCTGATTATACTGATGGCCATGAAGACAAAGCAAGGATTATCAAAGGCATAGCCGGGGGTTGTAGCAGGGGCCCCCAGGGCATGAAAATCAAAACAATTTTCTATTAGAAATCAAAAATATGCGTTATTCAAAGAGGGCCTTTTATGGTAGACTAGAGGCTAAAATCAATGATTTATAAATTCAGGATCCGGAAGGTTTTGTGTGTCTAAGCTTATTTCATTAATTGAACAAACTGCATTTCTTCTTGAGAAGCAAAAAGAGGCTCAAAAAGAGTGTGCCGTAATTTTTAACGATCTTATTTCCGCAACCAGAGGGAAGTTGGATCAAAACAAAGATGATCGTGAATCAATCGAGCACCTGGAGCAAGTATACACGCTCATTCAAGAGCAGTCAGAAAAGCTTGCCGAAGAGGCACAAGTTGATATCGACTTTTTGAGCGAACAACTGCAAGCGTTGCACAAAATTCAAGAAGTTAAAGACCAAGAAAAAGCACGCGAACTGTTGAGCATGCTGGTTGATGAAGAAGAAGAGCTCAAAGACACCGAATCATTCAAGCGCGAAATCAACGAAGAGGCTCAACTTTCTCGTCAAAATCTTTTGGCCATGGTCAACGACATCAAAGACGCCATCAAGGAAGGCAGCGCGCAAGACGTTGCATTGTACCTTGAAAATTTGCTGGAAGACGGCGAAGATATGAATACCAACGAAGAGGGCGACGAAGACGGCTGGGAATTTGAAGAAGAAGGCTGCGACGACTGTTCTTGCGGCATGGGCGAAGAAGGCAAGAAATGTGTTTGCAAAAAAGAGGCATCCGCTCAAAGTGGCTGCGGCAGCTGCAAGGGATGTAGCGGCGGTGGCTGTGGATCTGGATGCGGCAGCAAAAGCGTTGATATTTTTGCAGAATTAAAGCAATATCACGACGACTCGTCGGATAAAACAACACACTAAAAATGGTGTTATGAATAAGAAAATAAAGTGCGTAAAAATCGTGCCGGGCTGCATAAGCTGCGGCACGTGCGAAGTTACGTGTCCTGAAGTTTTTGAGGTTAAGGGTGTGGCTGAAGTTAAGCCAAACCCTGACCTACAAAAAAACGCAGACCTGGTACGCGAAGCGTCATACATGTGCCCGGTCAGCGTTATTCAGGTCGAAGAAGAGGAGTAGTTAGTCATCACTTTGGTAGGACTCCATATGGGTATATCATCAACACACTATGAACATAGTCTTTTTAAGCAACTCAAGAAAACGTTCAGTCAGAACGACTCATTAATCTTCGCCGGCACTCTGCTGAAGCGCGCATACCAAAATTATCCCCAAAAAACAGCCTTGATCGGCACAGAAAAAACCATCACCTACAAAGAGCTTTATTTCAGATCCATTCTGTTAAGCAAAAAGCTTGCACAGCAGGGCGTAAAACCACGCGACCGCGTGATGCTGTTTTTTGAAAATTCACTCGAATTTTATGTCGCCTATTTTGCCATCTGGCAACTTGGTGCCGTGGTGGTTCCTCTGAATATTTTCTTGCATGAGCGCGAACTGGCACACATCATTACGGATGCAACGCCAAAGGCGCTTGTTGTTTCCAAAACACTTAAAACCAAAGTCGATAATCTCGTTCTTGGCAGCATGGTACCGCAATTGCCACCAATCCTGACCGATAACGACTTTGATTGGACAACAGCCGTTCCTGAACAAAACCTTGAAGCAGTATTTCCCGACTCTGATATTTATCAGCTGGAGCCCGATGAACTGTGCGTGCTGCTTTACACCTCTGGCACCACCGGCGTCCCCAAGGGCGTTATGTTGTCATCCAAAAACATAATGACGAATGCATTACAAGGTTACGCGCGCTTTATGCTGTGTGGCATGACTCCTAACGATCGATTCTTTTGTGTGCTTCCCCTCTTTCACGTCTTTGCACAAAATACCTGTTTGTGGCTGCCGATGATGATTGGCGCCAGCGTTATTATTGTTTCCAAGATTGACCGCGCACTTATCATGGATGGACTTAAACATAAGCCAACGCTGTTCTTTGGCTTCCCAGCACTTTACGGTCTGTTATGCCTTATGAAAACGGCACCGCTTGGTTCGGTAAAACTATTTGTTTCAGGAGCTGATATGCTACCGGACAAAATTCGTGCAGCCTTTGCCATTATTTATGGCCGTAAAATCGCTTCTGGTTACGGACTAACCGAAGCATCACCTGTTGTTGCCGTCAATCACGAAAATGATGAACAGGCAACCAACGTAGTTGGGCATGTTCTTGCGGAAATCACCTATCAGATTCGCGATGAAAATAGACAACCCATCATCGATGGAGCCGCGGGAACGCTCTGGATCAAGGGTGATAATATTATGATGGGCTACTACAACGCCCCAGATGCCACCAACCAGGTGCTTGTTGATGGATGGCTGAATACCGGTGACCTTGCACAACGACAGAAAAATGGAAAACTTGCCATCTGTGGTAGGAGCAAAGATATAATCATTCATAAAGGGTTTAACATTTACCCTGCCGAAGTGGAAAATGTTTTGATGAAACATCCGGCTGTTTTTAAAGCGGCCGTCATTGGCAAGGATGAGCCTATGAGTGGACAAGTTCCTGTTGCATTTGTTGCTGTGCGATCACGCGGAGACGACTTGGAAGCGACGCTGCGCACGCTTTGTGCACACAATTTGGCATCATACAAAATTCCGCGCAAGTTTGTATGCCTTGATGATTTGCCAATGAGTGCGACTGGCAAGGTTGATAAAAAACAACTCCACCAATCGCCACAATCTTAAGGAGTTTTTTGATATGACGTTAATTGCTCAAATAATATTCTTTTTCGTTGCTCTTATTTTTGCAGCACTTTTTGCCTTCTTAGAAACGGCCTTCACTGCACTGCGCCTTTTTAAACTCAAAGAGCTTGCTCTTTCTGTTTCAAAATATCAAAGCCTCTTTTACTCATGGGAAAAAAATCCGCAACGGATTCTCATCACCATTCTGATTGCCAATAACTTTGCCCACGTGTTGGCTTCGGTGCTTATTTCAAACATCATGTCCAATATTTTTGGTACCTTTGGCCTTGCCCTTGGTGTCGCTTTGGCAACGATCATGATTTTGATTTTTGGCGAGATTATTCCAAAGAGCTTTGCCAAGACGCATCACGAAAGGCTTTTTGCATCGTTTTTGTGGCTCATTAATATTCTGTACTACATTGAATATCCCTTTGTCACCGCACTGTTGCGCATTGCCGACTTCTTTTTCTCAAAAGTTGGCACTCCTCACATTCTTGAAAAACAGGACGTTGTTTCTGAAAAAGAGATTGAGTTCTTGATTGATTACAGTGACGAAAAAGGCATCATGGAG
>JAHFBR010000070.1 GCA_023249955.1 bacterium | reverse complement strand
CGCTCGCTGGCACAAGCTGATGGGCGAAGAGGTTTTCTTTTTGACCGGTACCGATGAGCATGGACAGAAGTTGCAAGAAAAGGCCGAATCCATGAAGCTGGAGCCCAAGGCTTTTATCGACACCATGATTCCAGCCTTCAAAAAAACCTGGTCATTGTACGAAATCGAGCACACCAAATTTATTCGTACAACTGACCCCGAGCATTATGCAGGTGTAACTGTGTGGATAAAAAAAATGATTGAGCAGGGCGACATTTACAAATCAACCTACACCGGTTGGTACTGTGTCCCATGCGAAGCGTTCATGACCATTGGTGGTGACGTCATCAAGGACGAGCAGGGCGCGTACGTCTGTCCCATCCACAAAAAACCATTGCGTGAGCTTGAAGAAGAGTCTTACTTTTTCAGACTTTCTGCCTACGAAGACCAGCTCCTGAAATTTTATGAAGAGCACCCCGATTTTATTACGCCCAAAGAGCGCATGCAAGAGGTGATCTCGTTTGTGAAATCAGGCCTCAAAGATCTGAGTATCTCGCGTAAAACTGTCTCGTGGGGCATACCATTTCCGGGTGACCCCACACACACCGTTTACGTGTGGGCCGATGCGTTGAACAATTATCTTACCGCCATTGGCTATGGTAACAGTGCCGCATCCGAAGAGCTCAAAAAGTGGTGGCCCGCTGATGTGCATGTGATGGCCAAAGATATTGTGCGTTTCCATGCCGTCTACTGGCCAGCATTTTTGATCGCTGCCGGTTTGCCACAGCCCAAAAAGCTTTTGGTGCACGGGTACGTGTTAATGAATGAACAAAAAATGTCCAAATCATTGGGCAATGCTGGCGACCCCGAGCAACTTGCAGAATGGTATGGCGTTGAGCCGGTGCGTTATTATCTGCTGCGTCAAATGGCCATTACGCATGATGGTAACTTTGATCTTAAAGATCTTGAAGAGCGTATCAGTGCCGATTTGGCAAACAATCTGGGCAACCTGCTCAACCGCATGGCCACATTGGCGCTCAACAATGGACTAACCACCGTTACCGCGCCCGTTACGCTTGAAGCAAAATCGGCTGCGCTCAAAGAAAAAGGCGAAGAGGCCTATCGTCTGTACTGGGACGAGATGAATAAATACTTTGTTCATCTTGCGTTGGCCGAAGCATGGAAATTTATCTCCGAAATTAACGCCTATTTCCACGCGCAAGAGCCGTGGAAGCTTGCAAAACAAAATAAAGAGCTTTTTGCCGAAGTCATCGCTTCAACCTGCCACAGCCTTTACGCTGTTGCGCTGATGCTCTGGCCGGTGATGCCAAAAAAGATGGAAGAGTTGTTGCAAGCGATTGGTCACAAGCTTACTTTGGGCGTTGATCATGACAGTGCATTGCGTGAAAATAAATGGAATAAAACCTTTACACTTTCAAAGATGGGTGAGCCCTTGTTTGTAAAACCAGAAACACGCGTTGTGGCACCAGAAACCACAGAAGCAGCTCCAGCAGCCGCTCCTGCAGCTCCCGAAATTCCAGAAATTGGCATCGAAGATTTTATCAAAATACAGCTTGTTGCGGTTACCATTCTTAGCTGCGAGCCGGTGCCAGGCTCAGATAAGCTTTATAAATTAGAGGTTGATGCTGGCCATCTGGGCAAACGCCAGGTTTTATCCGGCGTTGCGCAACATTTCAAGCCTGAAGATCTGATTGGTAAACAGGGTGTGTGTGTTGCAAATCTCAAGCCGCGTAAAATGATGGGTTTGCTTTCACACGGCATGATGCTGTTTGCTGATGATGCTAAGGGCAGATTGCACCTGACAACGATAGATGGCTCCATTGAAAATGGATCACGCGTTAAATAAGTTTTATTTGATCCACACAACGGTAGACTGAACTTTATAGTTCTTCTTATCCTCTGCGCGTCGATATGAATTGAATTGATGATTGCAGATGGTACAGAGATTATAATCCAGGTTAATATTTTTTTCCGGCACGCCTGCGCCAAGGAGCAGCTTTTTGTTGAAGGTGGTTTTGTCGAAGAACAGCTTGCCATCGCGTTGAATGAGGACATCGTCCGTTCGTATGGATTCGACTACGCTCACCACGAACGGAATATTTTCCCGTTCGCCCTGAGGAGCCCGTAGGGCGTCTCGAAGGGTGCGAACAAAATCCGCCTGCACTTCATAGCAACAGCTTCGTGCAGCCGGTCCAAAATACACCAAAACATCTTCAGGCTGAACGCCCATTTTTGTGAGCTTATCAAGCACCACCGTACAAATTCCTGCAACCGTGCCACGCCAGCCAGCGTGTGCAACAGCAACAACGCGTTGTGCTGGAGCGTAAAAGACAACTGGCAAACAATCGGCGGTTAGCACAGAAATGCCAACGCTTGGTTGCGATGTGATCAAAAAATCGCCAATGTAATCCTTAACAATCGTCGCATGTTCAAGCTGTGTGTCGTGCGCAATGAACTGCCCGTCAACCCCATGTACTTGATGTTGAACAACAAGATGCTTAAGCTCAAGCTGCTGGCGCAGTGTGTCGCAGAAAGCAGGGAACTGAGCATCTTTGTGGCTGATGGGGCATGTTGCAGCATCACCAAAAAAGATTGAGCAGGACTGGTCGATAGAGATAAGCATAAACTCATCCTGGTTTAAAGTAGTAACGAAAACTTATAGAACTCCGTTCGCCCTGAGCGGAGCGAGTCTGCAAGACGAGCGCAGTCGAATGGGTACGAACATTATGTTTTTTTGCCGTTCGCACCCGTTCGACTTCACGACACCAAGTGTCGTTTCGCTCAGGGCGAACGGGATACTGATTTTGCCTCATCCTAGCTCAAGCAGCCCGTGTCTATTTTTTATAATCCCCTCAGCGCTCAAATCGCTGACCATTTTGCGCACGCGATTTTCTTCTTTCTGCAATGTCGCCACCAGAGCCGTTTCGGTAAGTGCTTGGTGATCGAGCAGTGCTTGCAAGATCATACCACGAATTTGACGATCGGAGCCTTCAAACTTTGACTGCTTGGTGTAGTGCGCGCTGAGTCTGCTGACGTTGCCAACTGTTTTTTTAAGCATGACGCCGTAGTCCATCAGTGCGTAGTACCATTCACGTGGGTTGAGCTGATCAACCGTTGCTGCAACCAGTGGCTCAAGCTCTTTGTCGTGTACATCAAGTCGATCTTTAAGAAAGAAATAAATAAAAACTGTACGAATATTGGTTTCGATAAACGTCGTAGGTACATTAAACGCAAACGTGGTTATCGAGCGTGCTGTAGCCTTTCCAATGCCTGGAAATGTTTCAAGAATGTTGGGAACGGGTGGCAAATTGCCGCTATGATCGGTCGTGACGCGTTGCGCGATCTTTTGCAGCGCCAGCGCCCTGCGGTTATATCCCAGCCCTTTCCACATTCTGACAATATCGTGAAAGGGTGCTTGTGCAAGCGCTTGAAAGGTTGGAAACTCAGCAATAAATGGTTCAAATTTCTGTGCAACCCTATCCGTTTGCGTTTGTTGCAGCATAATTTCAGAAACAACAACGCGGTAGGGCGTGATAACGTCGCGCCACGCAAAGGGGCGTCGCTTGTTTGCATAATAATGTTTTATGATTTTTTTGAAAGCATCCAGGGCTTGCGTCCCCATGGGGCTTTTGGCCTGCTGTTGACGAAAAGTATTGATGAGCTCGTCATGGATGGTGGTAAACTCAAAATCAAAAAGCGGATTCATAGTTTTTCAATCGTTATGAAGTGTGATAAGATTATAGCCCGTTTTACCAATAAAAAGAATAGAAAAGAGTATGAAAAAAACGCTTTATTGGCATGATCCGAGTGTTACCGATATTGTAAAAGCAGCGCTTGAAAAAAACAGTGTTTCCATCACATCCACCGACACCATCTTGGGCCTTTTGGCACCATTGACGCAGCAGGCATTTGATGCGTTAAACGCCCTCAAGGGTGCGCGCGACAAAAAGCCGTACCTCGTTATCATCGGCTCGCTTGAGAACCTTGATAAGTTTGTAGATCGCTCTGCCGTGGCTCCACGTGCCCAAGCAATGCTTGAACAGTGCTGGCCAGGGCCATTAACCGTAATTTTTAAAGCAAAAAAAGATTTGCCATCTTTTATGGTTTCAGCAGATGGAACCATTGCCATCCGCTGTCCCCAACACAAAGGGCTCCTGAATATTTTAAAATATTTTGATGGGCTTTTTTCTACCAGTGCCAACCGGAGTGGTCGCCCTACGCCTCGTTCGATTGGCGATTTGGACCAACAACTTGCATCACAGATCGAGTTGGGCATTGTGGATCAAGAGCAGCAAGTGGTTCATGCGCCCCCGTCAACAATTATTGACGTTACCGACCCCAAGCGTGCTGTGGTGGTACGAGAGGGCGCGTATCCTGTTGAGATGTTGAAAAAGTTTTTTTGATGGGCTGTTCCGTTCGCATGGTTCGACTTCGCTCACCACGAACGGTTTCGGGGTCCGTTCACCCTGAGCGGAGCGAGGTCGCTGACCGAGCGCAGTCGAATGGGTACGAATCAATCTTAAAATTGTTGTTCGTTTTGCCCAGCATCATCCTGAACAGCAGAGCTCTCGGTCTCAGCTTTCTTGCGCATAAATGTTGGCGTATCCAGATCGTCCATATCAAACTTTACATCTTCCATGGCCATAGCAGCCGGCGCAACGGCAGCGCTTGTCTCTGGCGTTTTTGCTACTACCGGAGCCTCCATTGGTTGCGTCTGTCTGCTGCCCATAATATCGGCAGTTTGTGCTGGAATCGGTTTATGTAAAGCGGCCGTTGGTGTGGTAGCTGATACCGTTGTCGTCTGCACGGTCTGCACAGCACGTTCTTCTAGTCCGGTTGCGATTACGGTGACGCTGATATCATTGCCCATGCTTAAATCAATGACCGAGCCCAAGATAATATTTGCCTCTGGGCTGACCATGTCGTACACCATTGATGCCGCTTCGTTGATCTCTTGCAATTCCAAATCATCATTGCCGGTGATATTAATCAACACACCCTTGGCGCCGTGAATACTTGCGTTTTCCAACAATGGCGAATTGATGGCGCGCAGTGCAGCCTGCCGTGCGCGATCAGCGCCCGAAGCGCGTCCAATACCCATGATGGCAATGCCGGTGTCCTTCATAATGGTTTTAACGTCGGCAAAGTCCACGTTAATGTGGCCGGCCTTGGTGATGATATCAGATATGCCCTTGATTGCCTGTTTTAAAATATCATTAGAAAGTGCAAAGGCGTTGAGCATTGAAATTTTGGGATCGGCTGTTTCAAGCAAGCGTTGATTGGGCACAACAATAAGTGTATCAACCGCCTGCTTAACATTTTTCAGCGCCTCTTCAGCATGCTTTTGACGTCGCTTACCTTCAAATAAAAACGGTTTAGTCACAATTGCAACGGTCAAAATCCCCAGTTCACGCGCCGCGTGTGCAATTACCGGCAACGCTCCAGAACCTGTGCCGCCACCCAACCCTGCCGTCAAAAATAAAATGTCGGTATTTTCAAGCGTGTCCAAAATCGCGTCCAAATCCTCTTCTGCGGCGCGTCGGCCAACTTCCGGATTTGATCCAGCTCCCAGGCCCTTGGTAATCTTTTTGCCGAGCTGAATTTTGTACTGGGCAGGGGAAAGGGTAAGTGCTTGTGCGTCAGTATTGGCTGCGATAAATTGTACCGCTCCAAGCTCGGAGCTTGCAATCATGCTGTTGACGGCATTACCTCCAGCTCCCCCAACGCCAACAACTTTTAAGTTTACCCCGCTGACCGCAAGAGATTCTTCGTCCATTTTTAGTTCAATCATCTTTTTCTCCTTAAGAGGCTGAATGGATAATAAAAATTGTATTAAAAAAGATCATAGATCCATGACTTCATTCTTTTCAATACACGAGCAAAAACAGCCTCTTGAATGCCTGAAATATCGCCAAAATTATGCTCGCCACTTGCATGCAGTACCAGGCCATAAACGGTGGCATAAATAGGGCTTTTTAAAACATCAGGAATGCTTGATGAAAGTGTATGATCAAAGGCTTCAGGCGATCCAACACGCACCGGCATGGACAGCGTGTCGCACGCAAGTTCACGCATGTCAGCCAGCAGCGATCCGCCGCCGGTCAGCACCAGGCCGCAGGGCATCAGCGCGCGCAAGCGGTACTGATTGATCTCTTCAAGAAACAGATCCAAAATCTCTTCCGCTCTGAAGTGCACGATCTCGACCATTGAGCTGAGCTCAACGCTCTTGATGCCGCCATCGTAGCCCAACATGACATCAAGATAGTTTTTTTGCAGTT
>JAHFBR010000069.1 GCA_023249955.1 bacterium | reverse complement strand
GAAGGAGCACCCGACTACCCAGATCCAGGAACATGGTGGAGCATGATTCAAAAGTACAAAGTCACTATTTTTTACACATCGCCAACCGCCTTGCGCATGGCGAAAAAATATGGTGACACCTGGCCAAACAAATACGATTTAAGCAGTTTGAAAGTGCTTGGAACGGTTGGAGAACCCATTAATCCAGAAGTGTGGGAGTGGTACAACCAGGTCATCGGTAAGAAGCGACGCCCGATCATTGATACGTGGTGGCAAACGGAAACAGGCGGTTTCATGATTGCACCAACGGCGAGTGATTTGGTTACGCTTAAACCGGGCTCAGCAACACTGCCTATGCCAGGCATCGATGCCGACGTCGTTGATGAGCTAGGCCAACCGATGCCAGCCAACACCAAAGGTTATCTGGTAATCAAAAAGCCATGGCCCGGCATGACGATAGGCATTTATGGCGATCAAGCACGCTTCCAAGAGGTCTACTGGTCAAAATTCCCCGGCATGTACTATCCAGCCGACTACGCCGTCAAAGACGAAGACGGATATTTTTGGTTGCTGGGCAGAGCTGATGAGGTGCTTAATATTGCAGGGCACCGCGTGGGAACAGCAGAGATTGAAAGTGCGGCCGTAACGCTACCCGAAATTGCTGAAGCGGCGGCTATCGGAGTTCACGATGATATCAAGGGCGAGGGAATAGTTGTTTTTGCTATTCTCAAAACAGGTGTAACACCAACCGATAATTTGGCACACAAAGTAATCACAAGAGTGCGCGAAGAGATTGGCAAATTTGTCACCCCACAAGGCGTGTATTTTGTTGAAAAGCTCCCCAAAACACGATCTGGCAAAATTATGCGCAGAGTACTGAAAGCAATCGTCGAAGACAAACCGGTTGGCGATGTAAGCACCCTGGAAGATGCAGCAGCGGTTGAGCAAATCAAACAGCGTTATCACGCAACACAGCCGACGACATAAAATTGATTGTGCAATGATGTAAACTAAGTTTCCAATAATCCAGTTCACATCATTGCACAATCCGGGTTATACTGGGCCGTTGTAACGTCAGTTTAATTATTTGCTGCAGTGTGTTTATGAACAATCAACCATCCACCAATCATCAGCTCAATCTTGCACGCAAGTGGCGGCCAAAATCGTTCGATCAGGTCGTTGGGCAGGATATTGCTGTCAGGATGATTAAAAACAGCCTGTTCCTGAACAAATTTTTTCCGGTCTATCTTTTTGCCGGACAACGCGGTTGTGGCAAGACATCAACAGCGCGTGTTTTTGCTGCAGCAGTAAACTGTGAATCGTTGCCATCGTTTCAAAAAAATCCCACCGCTTTTAGTATTCCATGCCTGCAATGCGCATCATGCATTTCTATGACCCAGGGCGATCATCCAGATTTCATTGAAATTGATGCCGCATCACACACCGGCGTTGACAACGTTCGCCAAATTATTGAGTCATCAAGCTACATGCCATTGGTCGGCCGTAAAAAGATTTACCTGATTGACGAAGCTCACATGCTCAGCAAAGCGGCGTTCAACGCATTTTTAAAAATCCTGGAAGAGCCACCCGCATCGGTCATCTTTATTTTGGCAACCACCGAAGTTCCAAAAATTCCTGCAACCGTGCTATCACGCTGCTTTCAGCTGATTTTTAATCCCATCAATAACGAAAGTTTAAAAGCCCACTTGCGCCAAATTTGCACCGATGAGCAGGTGGTAATCGATGACGCTGCGCTTGATCTGTTGCTGGCAGAAACCGAAGGCTCTGCACGCGACGCCATCAATTTGCTTGAACGGGTGCGCTTTTCAAGCGACCATGTCACCGAGCAAGTGGTTTTACATGTGCTGGGCAAAATGAGTGCGCAAGAACTTTTTGAACTGTTTGATCATATTATTGCGCAAAAGGCCGACTTGCTTCTGGCCCACTTACAAAAAATTAGTTTTGAGCAACGCTCACCCACCCTGCTGTGGGATATGATCGTGCATACCTGCAGACATCTGGTGTGGATTAAATACGGTGTTCAAAACTTACCAGCCAGCGCGCTCTGTCATCTTGCCGAGCTCAAACGGCTTGCCGACGCCTGCTCGCTCAACCGTTTAAACAGCATCCTGAATCTGCTGTGGTCACAAGAAGAGATCTTTTTAAAGACCCACAAAAAGCACCTGTTCCTGGAAATGGTACTGTTACAGCTCTGCCAGCAGGTCAATGTCACCGATATAGAGGATCTGATCAAAGCCTGCAAAGCGCTCCCCAGTACACCGGTAGCCTATCGCGAGCCTCCGCTCCCACCAAGCACACCCTCGGCCTCGCCACCAAGTTTTAATCAGGAAACCCCGCAAGAGACCCCTGAAGCGCTCACACCCATTGCCAAGCAGCTCGAGCAACCAATGCCCCAAAGGATCTCTCAAGATCCCGCCTGGGCGATCTTTTTGAACGGTGTTTCTGGGCTCCAGGACCTACTGCTCAACTCCATCGTCCGCCAGGCTGTCTTTGTAAAAAAAGATGACGCAACCCAAAGCGTTGTCATCCAACTCAGCGCCGAGAGTGCTTTCTTTAAGAATAAGATCGAAGAGGCCAAGGCCCTGTGGACCCCCCTACTGGCCGAAGCATTTTCAGGCATCAGAAGCATTACCTATGCCCCAAGTCCCCGTCTCCCGCTCGGAGCGGGACTGAATCCTGTTAAACAACCTACGCCCACGCCTCCCCCTCAAAGCAGGCCACCGCTCGGCCCTCAACCTGCTCCCAGCCGCAGCTTTGGCAACCAGGCCGAGTTCTTGACCATCAAAAACCCAGACCAATGGCCTCGCGCAAGCTTGATCCTACGCTATTTTTCAGGTAAAATAAAAAAGATTAAGAGCAGCCAAGAAAACCTTTCCACCTGAAAAATAGTGCTTCTAACCAGGCACGCAACCATTCCAAAGCAGATGAACACAAATCTTTCATACCCTAAAGTTCTTTTGGTCGGACGCACCAACGTTGGTAAATCAACGATTTTTAACCGCATGTCAGAACAAAAACGCAGCATCGTTTTTGATCGCGAGGGCGTCACGCGCGACTACGTCCAAGAGCTTGTTTCGTGGAATAGCAAACAATTCCTGCTGGTTGATACCGGCGGTCTAAACTTTGCAAGAACACACGATGACATTAACAAGCGCGTACAAGAAAAAGTTTTAGATCTTTTGTCCGGAGCTGCCCTGTTGCTCTTTGTTGTTGACGGCAAAAATGGCATGACTGAAGAGGATCGTCGCTCCGTCGGAATTTTGCGCAGAACCAAAAAACCTATCGTTCTGCTGGTTAACAAAGCAGACAATACCAATGCACTGGAAGACCACTTGCCAGAATTTTACGGACTTGGCATCGACACCGTCATCCCCGTTTCAGGAATTCACGGCATTGGCATGGCAACTCTCTTTAACACCATCACACAAATTATTCCTGCACCCGAAGAGGCCGAGCCTGAAGTTCCAAGTTACAAAGTTGTTATCATCGGCAGACCCAACGTGGGTAAATCATCGCTCATGAATCTGCTCATTCAGCATGAACGTTCCATTGTTTCTCCTGTTGCAGGAACCACGCGTGAGCCAATCTCGGAAATGACGTACGCATGCAATGACCTCATTCAGCTTACTGATACCGCTGGTGTTCGCCGTTCACGCAAAATTGACGATGAACTTGAAGAGCTGATGATCAAAAGCTCACTGCAGGCCGTCAAACAGGCAGATCTGGTCATGATGATGATTGATGCCTCGGAAGGCAAGATCGCTGACCAAGAGCTCAAGCTGCTATTTTATGCCTACGAACAAAAAAAGATGGTCGTCACAATCTTTAATAAAACTGATCTACTTGATGATTACAAACGCTATACGCTTGAACAAAGCATTGATGAGTATCAATTTATTTTAAAGAAGCTACCGCAACTTTGGATTTCGTGCATAACACAAAAAAATATCAATAAGATTTTTGACGAAATTCAACGCGTCCACACACGCTGTGCGCAAATCTTCAATGAGATTCAAGTTAACGAGGCAGTGCGCAAAGAGCTGGAAACCATGCATCTTTACCACACCACCGTACAACTTAAAGTTTCACACGTCAAAATAGTTAAATCTCATATCCCAACTTTTATTTTGTACGTAAACTATCCAGAATGGTTTGGCACAAGCGAGCTCGGTTGCATTGAAAACATTTTACGCAGGCACTATGATCTGGTTGGATGCCCCGTACAATTCATTGTTAAAGAGGCTGATTGATGGCATTGCTGGAGGTCAGTAATTGTAGTCAGATCCTGGGCAAGAAGCATATTTTGGATGCCATCTCTTTTCAGGCCGAGGCTGGAAAAATTGTTGTCCTCCTTGGTCCCAATGGCGCTGGCAAAACAACGCTGCTCAAAAGCATCATGGGCCTTCTGGCCGTTCAATCTCCCACCGATAATAACTCGGTCAACGCCATCACCTTCGATAATTTCATCATCAACGAACTGCCGGTCTACAAGCGTGTTGAACAAGGCTTGTTGTACCTCCCACAGCACAGCTCACTCTTTCTGCACATGACGGTACGCGATAATCTGGCTGTCGTGTATCATTATCACCACATCTGGCACAAAATTGCGTGGGACGACTTTTATGCCGAAGCACTGGGCTGGCTAACCACCACGCACCTAGATCATGCCCTAGATCAAAAAGCAGGAACGCTTTCTGGCGGCCAAAAACGCAAGCTGGAAGTGGTTCGATCGCTTTTGATGAAGCCCAAAATGCTCCTGTTGGACGAACCCTTTGCCGGTGTTGATCCCAAATCAATTTATGAACTTAAGCATATTCTTACCGACCTTGCACAACGTGGCATTGGCATTGTTATCTCTGATCACCACGTTGACCAGCTACTCTCCATTGCACACACCGTCTACGTTATTGTTGGCGGCAAGGTGGTCAGCCAGGGAAGCATTAAAGAAATTCTAGAAAATACCTATACAAAAGAGAGTTATTTAGGTACACAATTCTATGAGGAAATGGCACAGCGCTTTTTGCGCCTCTAGTTTTATTGCAAGGAAGGAACGTAATGAATATCAAAATCTCATTCCACAATATGCCTCATTCAGACCCCATGGAACATCACATTCGCGCCAAGCTGGTCAAGATCAGCGAGATCTTGCAAGGGCAGGCGGATGCAACACCGTTTAACATTGAAGTATGGCTCAAAGCAAACAAACTGCATCCACATCACCGCGTTGAAATTCACGTCAAAACTCCTATTGTTGACCTTCATGCACACGATGAAGGCACCGATATGTACATCGCTGCTGATAACGCCATCGACAAAATGGTTGCACTGATCAGAAAAGATAAAGAGCGCATGCGTGACAAATTCCAACGGCCAGAAACGGATAAGAAAAAGTTTTCGCGCTAACATCTTCCGCAAAAACAGTTCTCAGGAGCCGAATCCTCGGCTCTTTTTTTTTGACTTTTTTGGTAATATCATCACACTACAAAGCTTGTAAACGTTGTTCCCCTCTACTCAAAAGAAAGAGCCCCTATGAAAAACATCTTCAAATCACTTATCATAATTTTTGCACTTTGGACATCTGCTGCAGCAGCAATGAACGGACCACTGCGCACCGCAAACGAACTATTATCGGGAAATGAAGCAAGCCCCTTTTCCGCACAACTCAGGAAGTGCTGCTCACAATTGCGTTTATGGAAAAAACATGTTGGCACACCACTACAAACACCTGAAGAGACAATCCAATGCATCACAGCTTTTTGGGCTAACCTAACACCCGCCGCCAAGCTCAAGATCTTTGGAACTGCGCTTGCAAACGATTATGCCTTAGTAATCGAAGCTTTGGTCGCCGAAGGTAGCTATGATTTAAACAAAAATTATAAAGCTTCCACTGATCCTAAGAGCCACAAAGTGTTGGCCTATGTTGGACGCTTTAATCGCAAGAACATTGCTTGCGTCTTCTTACGCAGCCCCGTCATTCGCCCACAGCTTGGAATAACATTGTGTGCAGCACAAACAATCCACCCAAAGCTCGCTCAATTTCTGCGTGAAGCAGGCATTCAAGGCGCATAATTTTTTACAGCAGCCCGTGCTGCATCAGGTACGCCTTGAGTAAAAGCGGCAACACCGCAACTCCCAAAAAAAAGCCCACCAGATTTTTAAGGCGGCCCAAAAATGTTTCGTGGTAGGGTGGCGTTGTAAAGGCATACAACATGCCAATGCAACTCAACCCTGCCAGCGCATAAAAAACATAGGCGTGGTCAAAAAGACCACGCACACCATAAAGCACACCAAGGCTGAG